>NZ_JANSJH010000005.1:39186-51893 GCF_047462495.1 Synechococcus sp. H55.2
GTGGGCCTGCGCGGCTATGGCCAGAAGGATCCTCTGATCGAGTATAAGAACGAGGGCTACGAGCTGTTCTTGGAGATGATGGACAACATCCGCCGCAACACGGTGTACAACCTGTTCATCTTCACACCCCAGATCGTGCAGGTGCCCCAGGCGGTTCCGGCGCAAGCGGTGGCTGCCAGCCCTGAGCCTGGTGCTGCTTCAGGGGTGGTGGAGGCCGATTTCACCGAAGAGTAAGCGCCGGTCTTGGTCAAGGGGGGAGGAGAATCTGTCGCAGTGCCTCTTTCAACTGTGGGTATTGGAAGGTAAAGCCCATCTGCAAAGCCGCTTGAGGGATCACTTTTTGCCCTGTCAGCACCACTTGAGCTGCCTCGCCCAACAGCAGTTCCAGAGCCAGCTCCGGCACGGGCAACCAGGAGGGGCGACCCAAGACCTGGCCCAAGGTGCGGCAAAACTCCTCCATTTGCACCGGGTTGGGAGCGGTGGCGTTGAACACCCCGGATCCCTGTTGTAGGAGGAAGCAGACCAAACTCACCCAATCCTCGCGGTGGATCCAGGAGAGCCATTGTTTGCCGGAGCCGATCGTTCCGCCGATGAAGAACTGGAAGGGGGCCAACATCTGTGCCAGTGCTCCTCCATCTGGCCCCAACACAATCCCTGTGCGCACGATGGCCAGGCGGATCCCCAATTCCTCAGCGGGCCGGGCGGCAGCTTCCCAGGCTTGACAGACTTCTGCCAGAAAATCTTGGGCCGGGGGATCCGCCTCTGTCAGGGGCTCTCCCTGCGGGTGGGAGCCGTAGTAGCCCACCGCCGAGCTGCTGATCATCACCTGGGGCTTCTGGTCGAGGGAGGCGAGGGCTTGGACAAGGGCTTGAGTGGTCTCCACGCGGCTGCGGCGGATTTCTTTTTTCTTGGCTTCTGTCCAGCGAGAAGAGGCCAAAGGCTCTCCGGCCAAGTTGACAATGCCCTCGTACCCTTCCAGGGCGGTGGCCCAGGTTTGCGGTTGATAGGGATCGTAGGGCAGCAGCTTGAGGTTGGGGGATTCCCCCAACAGGCGGCGGGCCTGGTCGGGGCGGCGGCTCAAGACCAAAACCTGATCCCCTTGCTCCAGCAGACGGGCCACCAAGCGACGCCCGATAAAACCACTCCCACCCGTGATGACAATGCGCATATGGGGATCCGACTGACCTCTACATAACTGCCCTCGTCCTTGGATCGGTGCGGGGCCTTTTGACAAGGGGAACCTCTAGCCTAGCGCGTTTTCTTGCCGACGTTGGCGATGGCTTGGGATCCCGTAATCGGTTTGCCGAGCTTGGCCAAGTGGCAGCGTCCGAAAGCGAAAATGTTTTGGGACAAAGCCTGACACACCGGGGAAAATCGGCTTCAATAAGCCCTAGCTGCGCTTCTTGGCAGCAGAGGCGGCTCATCGTCCCCCTATTTTCTTCCCTTCACCCGTGGCACCTCAGTCTTCCTCCCGTACTCCGGCTGGCCGCATGTCTGTGCGCGTAGAGCAGGTTGCTGGATCGCAGCTAGACATCTCCGTTGCTCCACGAGCCCATCGCTCGCAGGGATCCCTGGTTCGGGCAAGTGGGCAAGGGGATCCCGCCGCTCTCCCGGTTGCCCGCTCCTCGACTCGCTCCCGCCGGCCTGCCCACGAGCCGCAAGCCTGGGAGGTGGCCTGCCACATCGGGGTGAATGTCTTGTTTACGGCGGCTGCCCTCAGTGGTTTGTGTCGCCTCTTGCCGGTGCAGTTGGCCCAGCACCATCGGCTCCAAGTTCTGGAGCAGCACATCGAGGTCTTGTCCAACCGGATTTCTCGGCTGCAGGAGGGGGTGGATCGCGGCATGGATCCCTTGCAACGAGAGGCCCTGATCAAGGAACGTCTGAATCGGGTGCCGCCCAATCAAATTCAGGTGCGCTTGGTGGATCCCAGTACTTTGGTAGCCGACGAGGAGAAGAACATCCCTCCTTCCTGGATCGGGCAGTTCCGTCAGCCGCCTGCCAGGCCATAGACTGCCGCTGGCTAGAATTACCTAGGATTGTTTGAGAAGCAAGGCCACCTCTTTGGCAAAGTAGGTGAGGATGATGTCGGCACCGGCCCGCTTCATGGCCAAGAGCGATTCCATCATCACTTTTTTGCCGTCGATCCAGCCCTTTTGTTCGGCAGCCTTGATCATGGCGTACTCGCCGCTGACGTTGTAGGCGGCCACGGGCAGATCCGTTGCTTCCTTGACCCGATAGATGATGTCTAAGTAGGCCAAGGCCGGCTTTACCATCACCATGTCTGCCCCCTCGGCTTCGTCCAGCTCCACCTCTTTAATGGCTTCGCGGGCGTTGGCGGGATCCATTTGATAGGTTTTTTTGTCTCCCGACTTGGGCGCGGATCCCAGGGCATCGCGAAAAGGGCCGTAGAAGGCAGAGGCATATTTGGCGGAGTAGGCCAGAATGGCTACGTCGGTGTAGCCTTGGCTATCCAGAGCCTCCCGAATGGCGCCGACACGGCCGTCCATCATGTCGGAGGGGGCCACGATATCGGTTCCCGCTTCCGCCTGGGAGAGAGCCTGCTTAATCAGAACTTCTACCGTCTCATCGTTGAGGATCACCCCGTCCCGCACAATGCCATCGTGGCCGTCGCTGTTGTAGGGATCCAGAGCCACATCCGTCACCACCAAGATCTGGGGGATCTCCTGCTTGATCCGCCGCACCGCCCGCTGGATCAAGCCTTCCGGGTTGAAGCACTCCCGCCCGGTGGGATCCTTTTTCTCTTCCGGCACCACCG
Source organism: Synechococcus sp. H55.2 (assembly GCF_047462495.1). Classification (NCBI taxonomy): domain Bacteria; kingdom Bacillati; phylum Cyanobacteriota; class Cyanophyceae; order Synechococcales; family Synechococcaceae; genus Synechococcus; species Synechococcus sp. H55.2. The sequence goes on from NZ_JANSJH010000005.1 coordinate 41,963, forward strand.
GGAACAAAGCCACCGCCGGGATCCCCAAGTTGGCTGCTTCCTCCACCTCCTTGAGGAGCAGATCCAGGGTGTAGCGGTAGCAGCCGGGCATCGACTCTACTTCCTGCCGCTGGTTCTCCCCTTCCATGACAAACAGGGGATAGATCAAATCCTGCACCCGCAGGTGGGTTTCCTGAACCATCTGGCGCAGGGCTTCGGTGCGCCGCAGCCGACGGGGACGGTAGATCAAGTCTTGGCTCATGAGAGCAGCAAAGAAAAAGAGGGCGTCTCTATTTTGCCATGAGGTCGGCGGGGGCCGAGGTGCTCGTCGGGGGAGAGAGGCGATAGCCAGGGCAAGGGGGGAAATGGCGGGCCAGCCAGCAGCGGAGAGTCTCCTTGACAGCTTCGGCTTGGCAGTCGTGCAAAAGGTCGTGGCGCGATTGGGGAAAATCGTGGATCTCACCGTTGGGGAGCCGACAGGCAAAATCCACAGCGCCGGCAGGATTGACGACAATGTCGGCAGAGGTGTAGAGCAGCAAAACCGGCAGCTCCAGCCGATGGGCTTGCTCGAGGCAGCGCCGCCCGCTGCGCACCAGTTCGGCTGTAAATCTGGCCCGCGTTACCCCACACACATAGGGATCTGCCGCAAAGGCGGCCTGCTGCGCTGGCAAGGAAGTCACCCGTGCCGGATCGTAAAGGCCGGTCAAGGCCAACTGGGGAACAACCCTGTCCAACACCTGCAGAAGGGCGTAGGTCAAGGGGGTGAAATAGTGGTCGATGCGGAAGGCCGGAGAGATCAAGATCAAGCCCTGCACCTGCTCAGGATGGGCAAGGGCATATTCCGTAACCCAATTGGCCCCCGCGCTGTACCCACACCAGATCTGCGGGATCCTCTTCTGCGGCCAGACCTGCTGAGTGATCTCCTCCAGATCCGCCTGGTATTGGCCGAAGCGGTCGATCCAGCAGCGGATGCCGCCGGAGCGGCCAAATCCCCGCATATCCGGGGCCAAAACCTCCCATCCCTGGGCAGCTAATTCCTCCGCCAAGGGTTCAAACCCGCCGCCGTGATCCCCTTTGCCGTGCAACAGCAACACCCGCCCACAAGGGGATCCCTGCGGCCAGTGGCGCAAAAAGGCCGGCATCCCGTCCGCCAGCAACACCTCCTGAGATCGACAGATCCCCGGCGAAGGTTGCGGCTGACCCCCATCCAGAGCTCCTAAGTTGCCCAACCGATCAGAAGGCATGGTTAAATCCAATACACATCCGGCAAGACCTGGCAAAGCCGCAGACCTTATCCTCCTATATTCCGGTCGCCCCCAGGCGCCGCAATCTTTCTTTCCAGCCTAAAACATTTCTTAACAATCTTTGCTCTTGCCGGGGATCCCTGTCAGGCCAGGCTGCGTGGCCTTTGGCGGGGGCGTAATGGGAGGATCTTTCGGGGCAAAGCGGGGCCAATGGCGGGAAAGGGAACCGCCGGGAGGTATGATGTTGTGAAGAAGTTTTGCAAAGCCTCAGGTTGGACGGGATCCCGTCGCTGTGGCTATTTGCCCTTGCCTTACCATTGCCTTATCGCTTCCTCGGTTCATTCAGTCGGAAACAGGTTGCTGAAACTATGCTGTTACTGAAAATCTCTGTTTACGCGGTTGTCATCTTTTTTGTTGGGCTTTTTGTGTTTGGCTTTTTGAGCAACGACCCCGCCCGTAACCCCAACCGGCGGGACATGGAGTGAGGGATCCGGGCAGCTTGCGAGCTGCGAAAATAAAATAGCCATCTCCTGAGGGGGGTGCTCGGTATTGGGCATTCCCCCTCAGATTCATAAAGTTCCCAACCCAACCTGGCAGCCGGAATTGTTTACTGGAAGGCGGTAATCAGCAGCGTTTGGGAGCCGGAGCGGTTTTGCTGGTCATAGGCGGTGATCCGGAACTGCCAAACGCCCACAGGATCCCCGGCGGCGACGCGGAAGTCGGTGATGAAGCTACAAAAGGTGGCTCCGGGAGCGCAGTTAGCCTGTTGCGGGCTGAAGAACTCCCGCTGCACGCGCACGCCATTGGGGTTAAACGTTTCCAGCTCAACAAATTGCGTTGGGCGGGCGCCGCCGGGCACACTCACCTGCACCGTAAAAGCCGGTGTGGAGGTGCCCACCCGCACAGAAGTGGGCGCATTGATCAACGAAACCGTTGGGCTTTGGGGGGGAGTGATGATCGTGCCCCCGGAGCTGCCGCCATCTCCACAGGCAGCCAGCCCAGTCGCCAAAAGGCCAGTGGCCAAAAGGGTCAGAGCAGTCCGTTGCATTCCTCTGTTCTCCTCACAAAAATCTGATCGATCCTCGCCGGTTGGATAAGCATCTACCCGCCTCAGGAATTGCCGTTGGGAGCAGCACCACTCTAGGCTACTTTCTGTTGCCGTAGCCTGGGGAAAGATGCGCTTCCACCCAAATCTGCATGGGCTTTTGTGCACAGTTGGCTCCCCTGCTTCAGAGCAGCAGTAAGCGCCGCAGCAGCACCGCCATCACCGCGGCAAAGCTGGCCACAATGAGCTGTCCCGGCAGGGTATAGCCTGAGTAAAGCCTGATCAACCTCAGCAACTCCTGGTTCCAGGGTTGCGTGGCCAAAAGATAGACAATCCCGGTCAGGTGAATCAAGGCCAAAGCCACCAAGCTGCCGGATCCCAGCTCCTGGAGGCCCACCGGGGGGGCTGCCAGCCTCTTGACAGCGGCAGTGCGTTGGCGGACAGAGGAAGAAGGAAGCGAATGGGGATCCCGTTGCCGAAACGCAATCGTCCCGCAGGCCCAGGCAGCCGGCAAAAAACCCAACAAGTAGCCAAAGGTGGGCTGGTGCAGGTACTGCCACCCTCCCCCCTGGGCAAACACCTGCAACCCCGCCAGCCCCAGCCCCAAGTAGACGATCTGGGCGCACACCGCCGCCACCGGCCCCGCCAAACAAGCCGTCAGCAGCACGCCCCCGATTTGCAGCGAGAAGCTATATCCCCCCAGCCCAGGCAGCTCCGGCGGAAAACTCAGATGGGTCAGGGTGCCCAAAATGGTCAGGATCACCCCAATCGCCGTCCAGAGCCATTCCAGAGGAGTCAAAAGCAGGCCAGACCGCATAACCGGGGAGAAATCTTTCCTTATGCTAAAAGAGGAAACGCGCAGGTGCGGTGGGCAAAAGGTGGTCAAAACAGAATGGATTGAACTGGCACAGGCCCTGGCCGATGCTGCCGGAGCAGTGATCCGCCCCTTGTTTCGCGGAGAGCTGCAAGCGGAATACAAAGAAGCCCGCTCCCCCATTGTGACGGTGGCCGACCGGGAGGCAGAACAGGCGATGCGGGCTTTGCTCATGGCCCAGGTGCCGCAACACAGCATCCTTGGCGAGGAGTTTGGCTTTCACCAGACGGGATCCCCTTACACCTGGGTTCTGGATCCCTTGGATGGCACCATTGCCTTTTCCACCGGCAAGCCCACCTTTGCCACCCTGATCGCCCTCTTGGAAGAGGATCGCCCCGTTCTGGGCATCATCGATCAACCGGTGTTGCGCGAGCGCTGGCTGGGGGTGCAGGGAGAACCCACCCAGTGGATTACTCCCTCTTGCCGACGACCCGCCCAGACCAAAACCAACAGCGACCTCAGCCGCGCCTACTTGAGCTGTACCACCCCTGATTTGTTCGCCCACCCCGACCAACAACGGCGTTTCCAGCAGCTCAGTCGAGCAGTACACATCACCTCCTATGGCGGCGACGGCTACCAGTACGGCCTGTTGGCCAGCGGCTGTGTGGATCTGGTGCTGGAGTGTGGCCTCGCCCTCTACGATTTTGCCGCCCTTGTGCCGGTGATCGAGGGATCCGGCGGCGTGATTACTGATTGGTCGGGGGAGCCCCTAACCCGCACCTCTAGGGGAGAAGTGCTGGCGGCGGCCAACCCCAGCTTGCATCGCCAGGCCCTGGCCGCAATTCAAAAAAACGGGAGCTACCCACCAAAATAAGCAGGCTCATTGCCGGGCTTCCACTTGATGTTGCAGCCGAGGCTGGGCTTTTGGTCAGGATCGATGGGCTTGCCCGCCAGCAGGTTATCCAGCGCCGCCCGCAAGTCTTTGCCCGTCACCGGCACATCCGTCAGGCTGGGGCGGCTGTCGTCCAGTTGGCCGCGGTAGACCAGCTTGCGCTCCGCATCGAACAGGAAAAAGTCGGGGGTGCAGGCAGCGCTAAAGGCTTTGGCCACTTCTTGGCTTTCGTCGTAGCAGAAGGGAAAGGTAAAGCCCAAGGTCTCGGCCATCTTCTTCAAGTTCTCGGGGCTGTCGTCGGGGTATTTCTCCACATCGTTGGCGCTGATGGCTACAATGCCGACGCCGCGATCCTTGTAATCTCTGCCAATGCGGGCCAGCTCTTCTTGCACGTGCTTCACATAGGGGCAGTGCTGGCAGATGAACATCACCAGCAAAGCGGGCTTGTCGGCAAAAGTAGAGAGGGAAATGGTTTGGCCGCTCACCACATCCGGCAGGCTGAAGTCAGGGGCCGGGGTGCCCAAAGGCAGCATGGTCGAGGGAGTACGGGCCATAGCAAGCCTCCAACTGTGAACTTTCTGGATCATCCTCATGCTCCCATAGGAATGGGCGGAACGGGATCCCTGCGCTCCAAACCAGCCGGGAACCGCTTTTACAATTGGATAGAGTCTGCAACACTATTTTGTTCGGGAGCTGAGCCTTGAGCACCGCCGTCTTGCCCGCTGCCCCTCTGGTGGACACCCACGTCCACTTGAACTATCCCGACTTTACAGACGATCTACCGCAGGTGGCCGAGCGCTGGCGCCAGGCCGGGATCCGGCAACTGGTGCACTCCTGTGTAACGCCAGCAGAGTTTCCCCAGTTGCAGGCCATTGCCGACCAGTACGCCGAAGTCTTCTTGTCGGTGGGGCTGCATCCTTTGGAGGCGCGCCAGTGGCAGCCGGATCTGGCCGAAAAGATCGCCCAGTTGGCCGCCAGCGACACGCGGGTGGTGGCCGTCGGGGAGACGGGCTTAGATTTTTACAAATCCGACCCGGCGGACATCGAGCGGCAACAAGAATCCTTCCGCGCCCACATTGCCATTGCCCAGGAGCAGGATTTGGCCCTGATCGTCCATTGCCGCGAGGCGGCAGCAGCCACCTATGAGATTCTCCAAGAGGCCCTGGCCACAGGGGGGCCGCTGCGGGTGGTGATGCACTGCTGGAGCGGATCCCCGGAGGAGACGCGGCTGTTTGTGGAGATGGGCTGCTTCATCAGCTTTAGCGGCATCGTGACCTTCAAGAACGCCGAGACCGTGCGCCGGTCGGCCTTGGAGGTGCCCTTGTCCCAGCTTTTGGTGGAAACCGATTGCCCTTTTTTGGCCCCCACCCCTTTCCGCGGCAAGCGCAACGAGCCGGCCCATGTGCAGCGGGTGGCCCAAACCCTGGCGGAGCTGTTGCGGATCCCCTTGGAAGACCTGGCCCAACAGACCAGCCAAAATGCCGCCCGCCTCTTCCGCCTGCCCCAGCCCCCTTTGTGAAGGAGAGTGGAGAACTTTTGAATTCCTTAAGCTTTTCCCTTGCGGCTCTGTAACTTCCCGGCAGGGGGCGTTATCGTGAAAGAGGGAGTGTAGCTTTCAATACTTCTGCGCTTCCTTATGTAGAGATGGCTATGGAGAACTTGGCCCCTGCAGCCTGCACCAGCCGGGATGCCCTCATCAACCGCATTACCCACCAGATCCGGCAATCCTTGGAGCTGGATCAGATCCTGAGGGCAACGGTGGAGGAGGTGCGCGCCTTTTTGGGCACGGATCGGGTCAAGGTGTACCGCTTCGACCCGGAAGGTCATGGAACGGTGGTGGCGGAAGCTCGACAAGCTGAGCGGCTGCCCTCTCTCCTGGGTTTGTCTTTTCCGGCGGGGGATATTCCTGAGCAAGCGCGGCAGCTGTTTCGCCTGGCCCAGGTGCGGGTCATCGTGGATGTGGAGGGCCAGACCCGCTCCCTCAGCCAGCCGGAGCCACTGGGCCGCTTTGCCCAGGCCCAGCCTTTGCCTCTAGGAGAAGTGCCGCAGCGGCCGGTGGATCCCTGCCATGCCCATTACCTCAAGTGCATGGGGGTAGCCTCTTCCCTGGTGGTGCCCCTCCTGCATCACCAGCAGTTGTGGGGGCTCTTGGTCTCCCACCACGCCGAGCCGCGCTCCTACTCTGCTGAGGAGCTGCAGGTGGTGCAGTTGGTGGCGGATCAGGTGTCGATTGCCATTGCCCAGGCGGAATTGCTGGAGCAGGCGCGGCGGAAGGCGCAGCAGGAACGCTTGATTAACCAAATTGCGGCGCTGGTGTACTCGCCGCTTCACCCCGAAACCACCCTGAGCACCGTCCTGGAGCAGCTTACCGCCCAGCTCCAAGGGATCGGGGCGCGGCTGCGCATCCAGTTCATGGGCTTGGAGACTCTCCACTGCTATGGGAGCCAGCCGCCGGCAGGGTACGACGCCTGGCTGCAGGAGCAGGTGGGAAGAGGCAAGTCGGCAGGGGACGGGGTGAGAACCTGGTCGCTTTCGCAATTGGAGAAGTGGCCAGAACTGCGGTCGCAGGTGCAGCAGACGCCCATCCGCGGGCTGCTGGCGGTGCCGCTGCTTTGGAACGAGCAGGTGGTGGGCTGGCTGAGCGTGTTTCGTGGCGCCATCTGCCAAGAGACCCACTGGGCCGGCTACCGCTGGCCCGCCCAAGGGGAAGGTTGGGAGGATCCCCGTCAACAACTGCCCTTGATCTCTTTTGCCGCCTGGCGGGAGCTGAAAATTGACGAGCCCAAGGCTTGGTCGGCCCCAGAGCTGGAGCTCGTCAGCCGCGCTGCCGTGCACCTGGCCCTCTCGATCACGCAAAACCAGCTCTACCGGCAGTTGCAAGATCTCAACGCCCGTCTGGAGCAGGAGGTGCAGGAGCGGACGGCGGCCCTGCAGCGCTCTCTAGCAATGGATGCCCTCTTGCAGCGGGTCACCGACCAGGTGCGCACCACCCTGGACGAAGCCCAGATCCTGCGGGCAGTGGTGCAGGAGTTGGCTCTGGGGCTGCCCATCCAAGGCTGCGATCTCTGTCTCTACGATCCGGAAGCCGGCCAGGCCACGGTGCGCTACGAATACACCGCCGCCCTGCCGCCCGCCGGCGGGATCGCTCTAACCCTAGCCGACTACCCGGATCTCTACCGGCAACTGCAAAGGGGGCAAGCGGCGCAACTGTGCCATTTGTCGGGGCAAAGCTGGATCCCGCGGCGGGAAGGGCTGACCCTGCTGGTATGTCCGCTGCGGGAGGATCAGGCCGTGTTGGGCGATCTGTGGTTGGCCAAGCCGGCAGACGAGTGCTTCTCTGAGCTGGAGGTGCGGGTGGTGCAGCAGGTGGCGGATCACTGTGCCATCGCCATCCGCCAGGCCCGTCTCTACCAGGCCTCGGTGCAGCAAATCAGCGAGCTGGAACGCCTCAACCGCCTCAAAGATGATTTCTTGAGCACCGTCTCCCACGAGCTGCGCACGCCCATCACCAACATGAAAATGGCCATCCAACTGCTGAAAATGGCCCGCACCCCGCAAAAACGGGAGCAATACTTGCAAATCCTGGAGCAGGAGTGCGAGCGCGAGGCGGAATTGGTCAACGATCTGCTGGATCTGCAGCGGCTGGAGCAGGGATCCAAGCCCCTTCATCTCGAAGAAGTGTCCCTGGCCGCCTGGCTGCCCACTGTGCTCCAGCCCTTTGTGCAGCGGGCCCAGGCCAATCAGCAACAGTTGCGGTGGCAGATTGACCCAGCGGTGGGCAAGGTGGTGACGGATCAGGTGGGTCTGGAGCGGGTGGTGCAGGAGCTGGTCAACAACGCCTGCAAGTACACCCCGCCTCACCACCGCATCACGGTGACGGCGCGCCGCCTCAGCCCTGAACAAGTGCAAATTCGGGTTATCAACGAGGGGGTGGAGATCCCCCGCAGCGAGTGGGAGCGCATTTTTGAGAAGTTCTACCGCATCCCCAGCGGGGATCCCTGGAAGCGGGGCGGCACCGGCCTGGGGCTGGCTTTGGTTAAGCAGTGGATGCAGCGGCTGGGGGGCAGCGTCTCTATAGAAAGCGGCCAGGGCAAGACCTGCTTTACCCTGGTGTTGCCGCAGGGATCCCTGCAGCAGCCGCCCCTGAGTCGCAACTGTGCCTAGACCCATGAGTAATTGCCACCCAGAAGCGCTGCAACGGGCGGTTGAGCAATTCAACCGGGGGGAATTCTACGCCTGCCACGACACTCTGGAGGCGCTGTGGATGGAAGCGGTGGATCCGGAGCGGCGCTTCTACCAGGGGCTGTTGCAAACCGCCGTGGCCTACTACCACCTGCAAAACGGCAACCGCCGCGGCTGCATGATCCTGCTGGGGGAGGCCAACCGCAAGCTGGCCGATTTTCTGCCCACCTACGCCGGCTACAACCTGCAAGCTCTCTGGGAAGCCAACCAGATTCTCCTGCAAGAGCTCTTTTGCCTCCAGCCTGAGGATCCCTTGCCCTGGGTGGCCCCTCCTGTCCTGAGAACCGTTGACGACAGGCCCGATCGCGAGGCTTCTTGGAATCTCCCAGAACCCCAGTAGCTACCGCCGCTTGGAGCGACGAGCTTGCCGTTCTGCCTCGCTGCGCCGCCGCCGATCCCGCCAGTCGATAAAGGTGATGTAGCCAACGCCCACAGTGACAGCCGTCAAGAGCAAAAAGATGCTGCCGTAGGCGAGGCGGACAACCCAGGGCAAGTCAATTTCCATAGAGCAGGACGAAGTCTTTTAGCAACAACAGGGCCAGGCGGGATCCGCTACATGCCGTTACGGCCCCAGACCACAAAGGCAATGGAAAGGGCAAAGAAAGCAGCAACGGCAACCCAGCCAAAGGTGATGATGTCCATAGATCTAGCCAAGCAAAGAAGGCTCATCGGGGTGATCCCATTTTACGGGATGGGATCCCTTGTCAACGGACATTTGCGAGCACCTTATTCTCAGTTCAAACTGGCTACAGTGGGGTCAAATCCAAAACATCTGAGCCAAACGAGGGGGGATCCGATGGTACTGGAGACATTGCCGCTGGTGGCCGCGGTGGCCATCGCCATTTTTGTGCTGGTTTTCTGGGTGCGGGTGGTTCGGGAGGCCATCTGGACGGCGGTGGGGATCGTAGTCCTCCTGGCCGTGCTGTACGTGGTCTTTAGGATTGGCCCGCGGCAGGTGCTGCAAGAGCTGCGGGATCCCTTTGCTCTTCTGGATCAAGTGTGGCAGGTGATCGTCGCCTGGTTCCAGGCCCTTTTCCCCTAGTGCGCTATCTGATGCACAATTACAATGGACTGGGCCTGGGTTGGGGCTGCTGGCCCTTCTCCTTTGTTCTGCAACTCTGACGCGCTCCGATTGCTGGCCATGCCTTCCGACTCCCCACAGGATCCCCAACAAGGGCACCTAGACCCTGCCCTGGAAGACGGGATCCCAGTTCCCGAAGACATCCAGGTGGAGGTGGAGGACTTGGGGGAGCGCTGCCGCCATGTGCAGGGCCGCGTCCTTATTCCGGTGGAGCGGCAGTGGGTTTGGCAGGTTTTAACCGATTACGACCATCTGGCGGAGTTCATTCCCAACTTGGTGGAAAGCCGCCTCCTCGGCAGCGAGAATGGCCGCAAACTGGTGCGCCAGGTGGGATCCCAAAAGGTTTTATTTGCCCGCTTTTCGGCGGCAGTGGTGCTGGCCATTGAGGAAATCTTTCCCCACCAGCTTCGCTTCCAGGAGGTGGAAGGGGATTTTCTCCTTTTCGAGGGGTTTTGGGAACTGGCCGAGTGGCTAAACCATCAAACTTTGCTCACCTACCACTTGCAGGTGAAGCCGCCGCGTCGCATGCCGGTCGGCCTGGTGGAACGGCGCCTCCGCCGGGACTTGGCCTTTAACCTCCAGGCGATTCGGGAGCGCTGCCTGAGTCTATGTTCCCAATAGGGTGTGCCATCCC
>NZ_JANSJH010000005.1:51993-53695 GCF_047462495.1 Synechococcus sp. H55.2
CCCTCACCCCCAGCCCCTCTCCCAAAGGGAGAGGGGAGCTACGGATCTAGGCCAGAGCTTTGCGGCAGCCTGATTTGTTGGATATTGGCAGTTTACATTTGCCGGCTGGGATCCCAGGTTAGCGCAGCAGACCTTCACTTCTTAGGGTTCAGGCGGCCATCGAGGGCTGCCTCTGGGTTTGTGGGTTGGCTATCGGCAGGGTGAAGTGGAAGGCACTGCCCTGGTTGATCCCTCCCGATTCGGCCCAGATGCGCCCCCCCATCGCCTCGATGATCAGCCGGCAGATGGCCAGCCCCAAGCCCGTCCCCCCCACGGAACGGCGCAGGGACCCCTCTGCCTGGTAAAACCGCTCGAAAATGACCTGTAAGCGCTCCGGTTCAATGCCGCGTCCACTGTCGGCCACAGTAAATCTCACCATCGCTTCTCCAGGTTCGCCGGCTGATGGCTCCACCTCTGCCCGGATCCAGATCCGCCCGCTGGGAGGAGTAAACTTGCAGGCATTGTCCAACAGCTTGCGCAAGACCTCCACCAGCCATTCCCCATCCGCCTTGACCATCGGCAGCCGTCTGGGCAGCGCCTGCTCGATGGTGGGTAACTCCTCGTGCCGCCGTCGCGCTTTGACGTTGCTCAGGGCCAGCTCCACGCATTCTTGGGCAGACAACGGCTCGATATGCCAGCGAACGCGACCGCTTTCCAGCTTGGAGAGGGTGAGAAAATCCTGCACCAACTCCCGCAGCCGACCGGCATCTTGCAGAGCCGCATTCAACATCTCCTGGCGCATCTCCAAGGGCATATGAGGATCGCTGGCCAACGACTCCAGACACACTTGAATGGTGGACAAAGGGGTGCGCAGCTCGTGCCCGATCACAGCGATCAGCTCCGACTTGGCCCGATCCAGATCCTGCAATTGGCGATTCAGCTCTTCCAGGTGCTGGTAGGCTTCTGCCTGTAAGAGGGCCACCCCCACTTGATTGGCAATGGCTTCTGCCAACTCCAGAGTGGCCGGCTGCCAGCGGCGAGGGTGTTCGTGGTGCAGCTCCAAGAGGCCCAGCAACCGCCCCTGATAGAGAATCGGCAGAGCCACCCAAGCGCGAATTTGGGCCGGCTGCCACAGCTCCGGCAGGCAATGCAGACGCGGATCCTTCTGGCTGTCCTCGCAACACACCAGGTGTGCTGAGGCCATTGCCTCCTGCAGAAAAGGGTTGCTTTGCACGGGCCAGAGGGATCCCTTGAGGCTGCCCATTCTCAGGGTGTGATACTCGTGCTCGATCTGGACAGCAGGAACCTGGCCATCGTAGCGGTAGATCAAACAGCGCCCCACTCCTGCCGCTTGCCCCAGTTCCTGCACCGCAATGGTCAGGATATCGCCGGGATGCAAAGACTGGCGAATGGCGCTGCTGATGCGGTTGATCAAGCGTTCCTTGCGCTCTTGAGCCTGAATGGTGCGATAGGCCCGCTGCAGCTTGTATTGGCCTGCCTGAAGATAGGTGATCAGCCGCTCGGTGAAGGGCCCTGGATTCAGTTGACTGGCAGAGTTTTGCAGGGATCCCTCCAGATGCTGGCGGATCGGCTCCAAGCGAGGGGCCAGATCTGGACGGTAACCGAGGATCTTGGGCAGCAGTGCCAAAGCCGCTTGAACCGCGACCAGGCGATCAAACGACCAGACGCCATCGAACTGTCGGGCTGCGTCCATATCGCTGCC
>NZ_JANSJH010000006.1:0-20584 GCF_047462495.1 Synechococcus sp. H55.2
CCCTTCTCTCCTTCCTCTTAAAACCTGTACCCTATTTTAAATTAACAGGCTGTATAGCATGGAGCAGATAGTGCAGACTTCTTTACTCCTGATCAATCCATCCTGCTTCCGAAGTTGGTTTGCTAAGTGTTGCTACTGTACCCCTTGATTACTTAACAGGCTGTACCGAGGGACGCCAGGCTCAGAAGTAGCCTACTTGCTGCGCTTACTGCTGTACCGTTTGGGGCTAACAGTCAACTCAGAACAACTGCAGGTTTTGGCCACCAGTGCCAGCTTGGAAGAGGGCGAGGCAGGCCGCAAGTTTCTCCGGGAGTTTGTTGGGCGCGATCGCTTTGTGGTGATTGCCGGGGAACAAGTTCCTCCGGTTCCCAAAGCGCCAGCACAAGTGCGTCAGCATCAAGCTGCTTTTGCTCAGTTTGCCAGCGATGTGCAGCCGGATCCCCTCCAGCCGCTGCGCCCTCTCCCAGTCACTAAAGAAGCCCTGACGAGGCTGGTGCGGGCTTTGGGCGGCGATCCCAGCTTGGGATCCCCAGAGCAGGCTTTGGGGGAGTGCCTCGAGGGACTCAACGTTGCAGATGCGCTGCGGGAGGCCTGTCGGCAGGCTAGCGGCAGCGTGCGCGCCACCCCCATCCAAAAAGTTGACCAGCAACTGTTTCCAGGCGCACCCGTGCCTGCAGGCGGTCTGGTCTCTGAGGCCTTGCGGGGACTGTTGATGGCAACGGCAGTAGCGAAGCGAGAAGATGGGCGATCGCCCCAGCCCGTGCGCGGCCACCTCTTCTTTCACAACCTGCAAGGCCTGTGGGCGTGCAGCAGCCCCAAGTGCAGCGTTGCCCAACGCCCTCAAGAGGACAACCAACCCCCTCCGCCTATCGGTGCCTTACATAGCCAGCACCGCCTCAGTTGCGACTGCGGGGCACGGGTTCTGGATTTGATCGTCTGCGAAGTTTGCGGGGAGGTATTCCTAGGGGGTTATGCTTACTCGTCTGGCAAGTCGGTTATCCTCACTCCCGATCAACCTGATCTAGAAGGCATTCCCGATTTAGTAAGCCTCACCCAAAAATCCGGGAACTATCGCGTTTTTTGGCCCCTCCCCCATGACCCAGAACCTTGGGCGACCGAGCCGCAAGATCTGGAGTGGAGCGCTGGAAAAGTCAAGCGGCGGTGGGTCGAGGCCAAACTCAACCCCGCTACGGGCGAACTCAACAAAGAGAAGACACCTCCTAAAGAAGGCGAGGTTCCTGGCTGGGTGTACCAAGTAGAGGCCGAGAACCAGCCTGCCTTGCCGACCCGTTGCCCGCGCTGCGATACCGATCGCGCCCGCCGCGAAGCCTATCCCACCCCGCTACGTGTGCATCGCACTGGATTTCAGAAAGCCTGTCAGGTGATTGCCGGCGCTTTGTTGCGGGAAATGCCGACGCCGCAATCCCGCAAGCTGGTGATTTTTTCCGATAGCCGCCAGGACGCCGCCAAATTGGCTGCTGGGATGGAAATGGATCACTACCGCGATATGGTGCGCTTGTTGCTGGTGCGATTGGCGCGGGAGTACTGGCAAGACCTGCGGGCTTTTCTGCGCAGCATTTTACCTACCCCAGAGCAACGGCAGCAACGGTTGCGCGGCTATCCCAAGCTGCTGGAAGACGTTGAGCGGATGGCGGAGGATTGGGCGGCACGCAATCGCTTTGCCAATCTGCAGCCTACCCTTGCTACCGAGGCATTGTTTTGGGCGCAGGACATGCCGCCGGCCGATCCTGAGGCACGCCAACAATGGCTAGCAATGCTCGAGTCTTACCCCGGGCAAGTTCCACTCCTCAAGCTTCGACGCACTCTGGCAGACCGCCTCTTACAGTTGGGACTATGCCCTGGTGGTATGTCCTTTAGCGCCCTCTACTATGCCATCAACAAGGATCGGCATCACTGGACGGAGCTTTACAACTGGCAAAACAACCCAATAACACGAAGAGCCGACCGCCCGACTCCAGAGCAAGAAAAACACCTGGACAAGCTCAATGCCTACTTGGCCGATGAAATGATGTTCGCGCTGTTTGCCCATGCGGTCAGAAACACTGAGTCTTTTGGCCAGGGCTATGTTACGGCTCAAGTCCCGCCGGAACTGCAAGAAGTTGTGAGTGCTGTCATCCGCCAACTGGGAGTTCGCAAGCAGCATCGATTCTCCAAGTACTACAGGGTTGATTCTAATCGGGAACTGCCGAGGTGTGTGGTTCGATACCTGGAAAGGTTAGAAGAGCAGGGCAAGCCAGGACTGAAATCGCAGATTGAGGGGGAGTTGCGCAAGATCGGTAGCAGTAGCTCGGACGGACTGGTTTTGGATCCAGATTGCCTCTACCTCGTGCCTGTCTCTCGCGAAGGTCTTCAAGGCTACCGCTGTCCTCAGTGCAGCGCCTTTTACTTGCATGCCGCGGGGGGATGGTGCCCGGAGTGCAGCGGCGGCCACAACACCAGCCGACACTCTGACCCGCAGGTCATCCGATTGCAGCCGAGCAGCTTGCCGCGCGACTTGGACTACTACGCCTACCTCTCCGATCCTGACAACGAACCGTTTCGGATGAATGCTGCCGAATTAACTGGCCAAACGGACAAAGAGGATCGCCTCAGACGGCAGCGCTGGTTTCAGGACGTATTTTTGGAAGGGGAAATACCGCTGGCTCAGGGCATTGATTTGCTGAGCGTGACCACCACCATGGAAGCTGGGGTAGACATCGGCGGGCTGTTGGCGGTGATGATGGCGAACATGCCGCCGCGGCGTTTCAACTACCAGCAGCGGGTGGGACGGGCTGGGCGGCGCGGCGCCGGGGTTTCCTTGGCGATTACGTTTTGCCGAGGCCGCAGCCACGACGATTTTTACTTTCAGCGCCCTGAGGCTATTACCGGCGATCCGCCACCTCCCCCTTACATCGATCTGCGCAGCCGTAGTATTGCCCAGCGCGTCATCGCGAAAGAGGTTTTGCGACAAGCTTTTCAGGAAGTCTCACAACAAGATCTATCCGCTGCAGTGGATCTCGAAGACGTGACCAGCATCCACGGGGAATTTGGCCTAGCCGAAAACTGGCCAAAGGTGGAACCATCGGTTCGCAACTGGATTGCTAGCCATGACCAAGAGATTCGAACCGTGATTGCTCAACTTTGCCAGCAAACTCATCTCTCGGTTGACGAGCAACAAGCCTTACATCGCCACATCCGCGAGGAGTTGGTCGATAAGATTAACGAGATTGCCGCTTCCAACGCCTACAGACAAACTCAACTCAGCGAGCGTTTGGCCAATGCCGGCATCTTGCCCATGTTTGGCTTTCCCACGCGGGTGCGATTGCTCTACACTCGCTGGTCAGCTAGCCAAGGCACCATCGATCGTGACTTGGATACGGCGATCGCACAATTTGCCCCCGGCTCAGAAATCGTCAAAGATCGGGCGGTACACACCGCCTGCGGGCTGGTGGAGTTGGCGCCTCACAAAAGAGGCGTGCAATCGCGTCCCGGTTTGGTGCCACCCCTTGACCAACCCAACCGCTGGTTGGGATTTTGTCGCAACTGCCAAGCCATGATCGAGAACTACCAACCTCAGCCGCCCCTTTCTTCTCCTCCTGCGTTCAAGCCGGCGGATCAAACTTGCCCTGTATGCGGGCAACCCACCCTCCGCTGTATCGATGCCCGTGAGCCGACAGGCTTTTTCACCAACTTGGAGCCGCGGGATTTCGACGGTCAATTTGAGTGGCAACCCCGCGTTAGCCGGCCCACCCTGGGCGTGCCTGAGCTTGAGCGCGAAGCGAAGACTGGTAACGCTCACCTGCAGGGTGGCAGCGGCAACGTTCTAATCGTCAACGATCGCGGCGGCGAGGGTGGTTTCCGGCTGCAAGCGGCGGAAGTTTTTGGCCAGAAGCAGGCGGGAGCCTATGTCTGCCTCGATCCCTATTCGCAAGCCCAAGGGGAACAAGTCAAAGGGATCGGCCCTACCTATCGAATTGCCTTGCTGTCCAAGCGACGCACTGATGTGCTGCTGGTCGGCTTTCAGACTTGGCCAACTGGCGTGTTTGCCGACCCAAGGACTTTGGAAGGGCGAGCAGCTTTGTATTCTTTTGCGTTTTGGTTGCGGGCGGCTGCCTGTGCTTTTCTGGATGTGGATCCTGACGAGTTGCAAGCCAGCTTTCAGACCACAGCAGAGGCCGGTCGAGTGGTGGGAAGAGCTTTTCTGTTTGATAGGCTGGAGAACGGCGCAGGGTATTGCCTCTACCTTGCCCAGCCGGAAGTTTTCTCGAAGCTGCTAGAACAGGAGGACTTGTCTCGGCCCAACAGTTTAGCCGACCGTTGGCTGCAGCACCAAGAGGGCTGCGACACGTCTTGCAACAACTGCTTGCGCGATTATTACAACCTGGTTTACCACGGGCTGTTGGACTGGCGGCTGGCCTTGGATATGGCTCGCCTCCTGCGAGATGCTGAGGCGCCGGTCGATTTGCAAACCCCTTGGGGGGAAGGTCAGGAGAATCCTTGGCGGCGCCTGGTGGAGCGAGCACTGCCGCCGCTGCTGGAAAACTTAGGCTTCCAGAGAGCGCCTCAGGACTTTCCGCTGCCGGTGTGGACGGGAAATAAAGGACGGGAAGTGCGGATCGTGCGCCATCCCCTCTGGACTGACGGGCACCCTATCTCGCAACAAACTTTTGGGCAGGTTCAGCAAGCTTATCCCCAGGCCAACATTCAGGCAATCAATCCCTTCTTGACCCTGCGGCGACCGGGGGATGTCTTGGCGAAGACAACAAAACCTACCCGCTCTAAGCATTCATAAACCTGAAAGTTCAAATAGGTGTGCAGCCGGCTTGAGAATAGCTGTTAACCAGCCTGAATTCTAGAGTCGGCTGGAGACGAGCAGCAAATAGTTAAGCTAGCTACAAAATCTCTGACTTGTTGCTTTGGCTCTCCGAGAATAGGGTAATGCGGTTTAAGCGGGGATCCCCTCAATACTCGAAGGTCATGGGTGGGAAGCGGCAAGGACGGGATCTGAGCTTGGCCGGTTCAGAGGCGGGGGCAGGATCCCGAAAAGCTTCTGCCTGCTGCTGGAGGTGTTGCATGGCCTGCTCGATTTCCTGGAGCCGGGACTGAATTTGCCCTTGCCGCTCTTGGATAGACTCCAGCTCCTGGTTGAGGCGCTGCTTTTCCACGGTGAGCTGCTGCATTTCGGCATAGAGGGCGGATTCGGTTTGGCGGCGCGGGATCGAGCGCAGCTTGGGGCGGGGGCGAGTTCGGGGCACACGGGGCAAGCTCATCAGTGGGGATCCCAGAAAACGGCTTGCGCCCATCGTAGCCTGCTCTTGGCGGCCCTTCCATTCCTGGGTAGGATCCAATTCGTCTGGCGTGGAAAACGGCGATGGTAGAAACTGGGGCAGAGCTGCTGCAACGCTACGGCAGCGGCGAGCGCGACTTCAGCAACAGCCAACTAACCGGGGCTGACCTGGCCGGGGCCGACCTGGCCGGGATCGATTTGGGGGGGGCTATTCTCCGGCAGGCCAAGCTGGCCTCTGCCAATCTGGAGCGGGCCTACTTGAGCGGTGCCGACCTCAGCCAAGCCGATCTGCAGGGATCCAACCTGCGCCTGGCCAATCTAGAAAAGGCCAAGTTGCAGGGATCCCGACTGCAGGGAGCCAACTTGCGTGGAGCCAACCTGGCCGAAGCGGACTTGAGCGGTGCCGATCTCAGCCAAGCGGACTTGGCGGGGGCCAATCTCACCGGAACCAACTTAAAGGGATCCCTTCTTGCCCAGTGCAAACTCAAGCTGGCCAACCTGCGCGGGGCCTGCTACGACAGCACCACCCAAATAGAAGCAGATGTCGCCCCGGCAGAGCTGGGCATGGTGCAAGCCTAGAGTTCCGGCTCCAGATCGAGGATCTCCTGGATCTCAGAATGGGTATAGCCCACCGCCCGCAACTTCTCCGAGACCGTCTCAATCTCTTCTGAAGACAGATCCTGTTGCCGTACTCGATCCCAGAGATTGGCCACAATCTGCAGCAGCAAACGGCTGCTTTCCGCCTCGAACAGCTCAAAAGCCGTCGCCAGCTCGATCGCCTGCAACACCTCCTCGGCGCTGCCAATCGGTTGATCGAGGGACTGTTCCTCCAACTCCACCAGCAACTGCCGCAGTTGGTTCAGGCCATCCCCAAGAGCAGACATACAGCAGGCTCCCCAACGGCACCTGAGCACTCACGCTAGCAGACCCCTATCCTGAATCAGAAGGGATCCCACCCATTCTGCAGCAGCTACGGCTATCCTGTTAGAAGAGCGATGCCGTTGCTGGACATCCGCAACCAACAATCCACAACAGCCAAACCACAGCGAGAGGAGATGCATGAGTATGGCCCCGGCGAACGTCCTGCCCAATCCCCCCCAGCCCTTGGCTAGCGAGGGTGGCACCACCCTGGACTACGGCAGCGCGGTTTATCGGCAGGCCTACTCCCGCATCAATGGCATTGTCATCGAAGGGGAACAAGAAGCCCACGACAACTACCTCAAGCTGGCCGAACTGCTGCCGGAAGCAGCAGAAGAGCTGCGCAAGCTGGCCAAAATGGAATTGCGGCACATGAAAGGCTTCCAATCCTGCGGCAAAAACCTGCAAATAGAGCCGGATAGGGAGTTTGCCCGCGCTTTCTTCGCCCCTTTGCGCAACAATTTCCAAAGCGCCGCGGCGGCAGGGGATCTGGTCTCCTGTTTTGTCATTCAGTCTTTGATCATCGAGTGCTTTGCCATTGCCGCCTACAACATCTACATCCCGGTTGCCGATGAGTTTGCCCGCAAGATCACCGAGGGAGTGGTCAAAGACGAGTATTTGCACCTGAACTTTGGCGAGCGCTGGCTGGGCGAACACTTTGCCGAGGTCAAAGCTCAGATCGAAGCGGCCAATGCCCAGAACCTGCCCCTGGTCTGGCAGATGCTGCAGCAGGTAGACGAGGATGTGGAAGCCATCTATATGGATCGCGAGGCCATCGTCGAGGACTTTATGATTGCCTATGGCGAGGCGCTGGCCAACATCGGCTTCAGCACCCGCGAGGTGATGCGCCTCTCGGCCCAGGGTTTGCGGGCAGCGTGACCCAACCCGGTATCCATCCTCTGCTGCTGGACTGGAGTTTCAGCCCGGCTGTCGGGGATCCCTACCTCTCCCGCGTATGGACGTGTTTTGATGGGATCCTGATGCGATCCATTAGTCATGCAAGCGAGTAAACCTCTATGTTCGGCCTGATCGGGCACTTGACCAGCTTGGCTCATGCGAAGCGGGTGGCAGACAAGCTGGGCTATTCCGAATATGCAGAGAGCGACCTAGAGTTCTGGTGCATGGCTCCCCCGCAGGTGGTGGACGAGATTACGGTAACCAGCATTACCGGCCAAAAGATTTATGGGCAGTACGTCGAATCCTGTTTCTTGCCGGAAATGTTGGCGGGGGGACGGGTGAAGGCGGCCTGTCGGAAAGTTTTGAACGCGATGGCTCTGGCCCAGCGGCGCGGCCTGAACATCACCGCTCTGGGGGGGTTTAGCAGCATTATTTTCGAGAATTTCCGCCTTGACAGTCTCAGGCGAGTCCGCAACATCGACTTGGAGATCCAACGCTTTACCACCGGCAACACCCACACCGCCTACATCATCTGTCAGCAGCTACAGTTGGCGGCCCAGCGCTACGCCATGGACTTGGCAGCCGCTACGGTTGCGGTGGTGGGGGCGACCGGAGATATCGGCAGCGCCATCTGTCGGTGGTTGATAGCCCACACCCACCTGGGCAAATTGTTGCTCATCGCCCGGGAGCGGCGGCGCCTAGAAGAGTTGCAGGCCAAGCTCAAGCAGGGGGAGATCTGTTCGCTGGAAGAGGCCCTGCCGCGCGCCGACTTTATCGTTTGGGTGGCCAGCATGAGCCAAGGCATGACCCTCGATCCGCAGGTGTTGCCGGATCCCTGCGTGATCATTGACGGCGGCTACCCGAAAAACATTGCCTCTAACTTGCAACGAAAGGGACTTTACGTCATTGACGGGGGGATGGTGGAGCACTCTTTGGATATTGAATGGAACATCATGCAGTTTTTGAATGTGGCCAACCCGGCCCGTCAGCTCTTTGCCTGCTTCGCCGAGTCGATGCTGCTGGAGTTTGAGGGCCTGTACACCAATTTCAGTTGGGGCCGCAACTTGATCACCCTGGAAAAACTGGATTTAATCGGGCAACTGTCTCGCAAGCATGGCTTCCGCCCCCTCATGCCGGAAGCCTAGCTCCAGCTAGGCCGACCCTCTGAAAAGCGGTAGAAAAATAGACAACGCCGCGAGAGAGCCACCATGTCCCAATCCTTTACCACCCACCTCTGGCAGACGATCGAGCCTATCTACCAACAGATCTTGGATCACCCCTTTAACCGTGAGTTGGCGGCAGGCAGCCTCTCGCGGCAGCGCTTCCAGTTTTATTTGCAGCAAGATGCTCTTTATCTCACCGATTTTGCCCGCGCCCTCGCCTTGATCGGGGCTCGTTCTGAAGGGGCTGAGCGGGTGGTGAGTTTCTTGAACTTTGCCCTGGGGGCCATTGTGGCCGAACGCAGCCTGCACGAGAGTTACTTTCGCCTCTACGACATCCAGCCGGAGACAACCTACGCTCCTGCCTGCTTCGCCTACACCCGTTTTCTATTGGCTGCGGCTGCCTTGGATCCCTACGAGGTGGCCATGGCCGCCGTGCTGCCCTGTTTTTGGATCTATCGCGAGGTGGGATCCGCCATCTACTGCACCGCCAAGCCCAACAATCCTTACCAACAATGGATCGACACCTACGCGGGGGAAGAATTTGCCCAGGTGGTGCAACAGGCCCTCGACCTCACCGACTCCTTGGCTGCGCAGACCACAGCGGCGATGCGGGAAAAGATGACCGCCGCCTTCGTAGCCGCCTCCCGCCTGGAATGGCTGTTTTGGGACAGCGCCTACCGCCTGGAAACCTGGCAGCCGGCTTGATCCCTGCCGGGCCCGGCGGCTCAGCAAGGTAGTCGCTGCCATTGCAATATGAAACAGCTCCTCCGCCGATCTCCAGCTCCCCTCTCCCCTTGGGGCAGAGGGGTTGGGGGTGAGGGGCGGCAACGACTCCAGCCTTTGGCCAAACGTCCGGCCACTGCAGAATCTTCGGCTCAAAACTCGATCAGGGGGGTGGATGGCGGAGATGGGGACAACAACTGCTGCGCCCGCTCAAAGACGGCGTCCAGCATCGCCTCTGTCAACCGCTTGGTGGCCGTGTTGCGGCGGCTGGGGTGGTAAGACGTCAGCAAATAGCGACCCTCTCCCAAAGGAATGACGCAGTTGTGGCCAAAGCGGGGGCGGGGCCTGAGAGGCGGCAAGAGCGCCAAGGTGTAGCGAAAGGCAAAATGGCCCAACGCCAAGATCACCCGCACCTGGGTCAACAGCTCCAGCTCTTGTCTCAGATAGCCCAGGCAAGCTTCGGCTTCTGCGGCGGTGGGACGGTTCTGCGGCGGCGCACAGCGCACCACGGCTGAGATGTAGCAATCCCGCAATTGCAGGCCATCCTCCCGGTGGATTGAGGTGGGTTGATTGGCAAACCCGGCCCGGTACAGGGCGCGAAATAGCCAATCCCCGCTGGGATCCCCAGTAAACACCCGGCCTGTGCGGTTGCCCCCATGGGCGGCTGGCGCCAAGCCGATCACCCACAGCCGCGCCTGCACATCCCCAAACCCCGGCACCGGTCGGCCCCAGTAGAGTTGGTCGCAAAAACGGGCCACCTTTTGCTGGGCAACCCCTTCTCGCCAAGCCACCAGGCGGGGACAGCGACGGCAACGGACGATTTCAGCTTGCAAAGTGGCCCAATCCGAGAGCTCCAGCGCCTCACTCCTCTTCCTCATCCTCCTCCAGCTCGTCAAAAGCAGGGGTGGAGTCGTCGATGAGCTGGTCGTCTTCCAAGATCAAACGGGGCGGCAGCTCCGGCAGCACGACAGGCTCCTCCTCTTCCTCCGGCTCCGGTTCTGGCGCCATCTCCTCGTAGGTGCTGAAGCCGGTGCCCGCGGGGATCAAACGCCCGATGATCACGTTCTCCTTCAGCCCCCGCAGCCAGTCCGACTTGCCCTCGATGGCCGCCTCCGTCAGCACCCGCGTGGTCTCCTGGAAGCTAGCCGCCGAGATGAAGCTGTCGGTGTTTAAGCTGGCCTTGGTGATCCCCAGCAAGACGGGCGTGTACTTGGCCGGCGCTCCCCCGGTAAAGGCCATGTTGGCATTGGTTTGCTGGATTTCCCGCAGCTCCACCAGCTCGCCCGGCAACAGGATGGTATCGCCGCCGTCATCCACCCGCACCTTCGAGGTCATCTGGCGCACCACGATCTCGATGTGTTTGTCGGCAATCTCCACCCCTTGCGAGCGGTAGACATTCTGCACTTCGTTCACGAAAAAGCGCTGCACCTCCCGCAAAGCCAACTGCGCTGCTTGGTCATCTCCCAAGGTTTGGCGATGGTACTCGTAGTAGATCTCCAAGAGGTCGTGGGGATTGGCGGGGCCATCGGTAAGGGGATCCCCTGCTTGCACCGGTTGGCCATCGACCACGATCAGATTTTGCCCCGGCATCACCGAATACTCGGTAACCGTGCCATCGGCTTCGATGACCCGCAGATCCGGCTCTTCTCCTCGCCAGCTCAGTTGCACCGTGCCGGGCCGCCTGGCCAAAACGCACATTTCCTTGGGCTTGCGGGCCTCCAGCAGCTCCTCGATCCGCGGCAGACCTTGAATGATATCCCCCGTCTTGGCCCGCTCAAACACCAGGAGGGCCAAAGAATCCCCCCGCTGCACCAGATCCCCATCCCGCACCTGCAAAATGGCGCCCGCCGACACCAAGTAGGGCCGTGCCGCCCGCAACACCACTTGGCCATCGGTTACCTGCATCACTTGCCCCGACTCGGGAGCAGGGATCCCCGGAGCCAGCTCGTCTCTGGCCCGCACCAGCGCTCCCACCTCGACGCTGGCCGGGCCCGCCAGGGGCACCGTCAGCAGGTCGTCGTCAGTAACCACCAGAACCCGCCGCACCACTTCTGCGCCCTGGCGGATCCCTTGCACGATCCCGGCTTTTTTGGCCTGAATCTCGGTGCGGGCGATCACATCTCCTCTGGCGATGTTGTCTCCCTCGCTCACCAACAGCCGCGTGTGGGTACTCCCCTGCGTCAGATCTGCTTCCACATCGCGGCGCAGCAGCAGGGTTTCCAGAATGACCAGTTGCAGGCGGCGGATACTGGGATCCTTCTCATCTTGGATCAGCTCAATATCGGCCTTCAGTTGCGGGGCGTCGGTATCGATCTCCAGCACCAGTTGCGTGCGCAGGAGCTCCACCGGCCCCACCGACTTCACGCGCTCTCCATCTTTGAAGGGAACCCGCTGCACCGCCCGCAGGCGAATGGAGCGGCCGGACTCGCTGGTGGACTCCTGGCTGGGCACCGAGGGCCGGTCGGGGATTTCGTACTCCTGCACCGGGCGCAGCAGCAAGCCTGGGCCTTCGGGGGTTTCCACATGCTCCAGATAGACCAGTTGGTCGGGAACGATGCTGCTGAGCACCTGTTGCCCTGGCTGGATGAGGGTGCCGCTTTTCACCTCCAAATCGGCGGGGTTGTCCACCAGATGCAGGGATCCCGGCTTGATGACGATCTCCCGCAAAATGTCGTTTTTCTGGATGACCTCGACAACGCCGGCATTTTGGCAGAAGATGTCCTTCACCACCTCGGTGCCGGCTTCTACGTACTGGCCATCCTCCACGTTCAATAGGGAGATGTCTTTGTTCACCTCATGGGTCTCTTCCGGGATCCACAGCAGGGTGCCACCCTGGATGACTTCGTAACCTTGCTTGGCCTTGCCACGCCGTGCCACCTCAATGCCAGCAAACTTCACCAAGCCCCCCGTCTGGCTGCGGAAGTGGTTGTCGATCAGCTCTGCCACCACTTCGTCGTTGCCCACTTTGGTGCCCGGCGTGGCCTTGAGCACGAAGGTCTGGCCGCTGGCGGTATCCAGCAAAAATTGCTCCCGGCCCTGGTGGGATTCCACCCGCACCCGCGCCTCGTGCAGCACCACAGAAGCGTTGATGATCTCCACCTCGCGCCCACTTTTGGTGTCGCTGCGCTCCGGCAGCCGCACAATGCCGCCGTGCTCCGTCACCAGCGAGGTTTCGGCGATTACATCCCCCGCCTGCACCCGATCCCCGTTTTTCACCACCGGCTCGGCCCCCGGCGGGAGATTGTACACCTGGCCAGACATCACCCAGATCAACCCCTGCCGCTGGGCGGTGTAGGTGGTGTTCCCCTGGCGGTCGGTCTTCTCCTCGATGGGCAGATCGGCAAAGCGAATTTCGCCGGCCAGGTCGGCCACCACCTCTTTCTGGGCTTTTTCGGTGCTCTTGCGGCTGGCCTTGGCCAGCGACACCTCCGCAATTAACTGATCCCGCTGCACCTGGGTTCCGTCCCGCACCAGCAGGGTGGATCCCTGGGTCATGTCGAAGACTTCCCGCTGGCCGTCTGGGCCTTCCAAGACGATTTGGTTGTTCACCTCCACCTGGAGAGCGTCATCGCCGTGGCGGGTGCGGAAGGGGCGGGTGCGCAGGTTTTTCGGGAACCGCACCACGCCGGCAAAGGGGGCGCGAATTTGGCGGGCCACCTCCCCGGTGAACACACCCCCCGTGTGGAAGGTGCGCATGGTCAACTGGGTGCCCGGCTCCCCAATCGATTGGGCGGCGATGATCCCGACGGCCTCTCCCAAATCCACCAGGCGGGAGTGGGCCAGGCTCCAGCCATAGCACATGCGGCACACGGAGCGGTTAGCCTCACAGGTGAGGGGAGAACGCACCATCACCTGCCGGATGCCGGCCTCCACGATGGTTTTGGCCAGGTCGTGATCCACCTCTTGGTTGCGACGGGCAATGATCTCCTGGGTTTGCGGATGCACCACATCCCGCGCCAGCACCCGGCCCACCAGGCGCTCCTCCAAGGACACCACCACTTTGTCCCCGTCCATCAGGTATTCCAGGAGAATGCCCTGCTCGGTGCCGCAGTCGGATTCGCGCACGATCACATCCTGAGAGACGTCCACCAAACGGCGGGTCAGGTAGCCGGAGTCGGCGGTGCGCAGGGCTGTATCCACCAACCCCTTGCGGGCCCCATAGGAGGAGATGATGTACTCGGTAACCGTCAGGCCCTCGCGGAAATTGGTTTTAATCGGCAAGTCGATGATCTCCCCCTGCGGGTTGGCCATCAGGCCGCGCATGCCCACCAACTGCCGCACCTGCGAGACGTTCCCCCTCGCTCCCGAGTTGGCCATCATGTACACGGAGTTGAGGGGATCGTTTTGGCGGAAGTTGCTGAGCATCTCCTCCTTGATCTGGTCGTTGGTCTGGTTCCAGGTGTCGATCACCTTTTGGTAGCGCTCCACCTCTGTGATTTCTCCACGGGTGTAGCGCTCCGTAGCTGCCTCGATCTCCGCTTCCGCCTGGGCCAACAACTGCCGCTTGCTGGGCGGGACGCGCAGATCCTCGACGCTGATGGAGACGGCGGCCTGGGTGGCGTATTTGAAGCCCAGGGTCTTGAGGGCATCCGCCATCTGAGCGGTGCGGGCGGTGCCGTAGCGGGCAAACGACCACGCGATCAGATTGCGCAGCTCTTTTTTGCCGATTTGATAGTTGCGAAAGGGCACAGGGGGCAGAGGGGCCTCGGCGTTGTTACGCGACAGGCCGGCGGAAAGGCGTCCTTTTTCACTCATGATGCCTCGCTGATATTTTCAGCAGATTCTCGACAACGGCTGGGTGAGGGGATCCCGACAATCCATCCTTCAAAGAAGAGGACAGCTCGGGAGTGGGTCTAGGCAGACAAAATATCTTGCACCGCCTTGTTAAAAATGATCCGACCTGCCGTGGTGCGCATGTACTGGCTGATCACGTTGCCGTCTTGATCCTCACGGATGCGACGGTAGTTGGTGATCTTGAGGCGGGTGCCGCCCGCTTCTTCGATAATCTGGGGCTCGGACTCTTTTTCGCCCTTGCCCAGCTCCATCGGGCCGTTGTAGCGCACCCAGATTTTGCTGTGCAGGCCGATGACACCGCGGTCGTAGGCGATGAGAGCATCCTCGAGGCTGGCAAAGTAGCGATCTTCAACCGCGGGCGCGTGGGGGTTATCTGCGGTCAGGTAGTAACATCCCAACACCATATCTTGGCTGGGGGTGATGATGGGAGCGCCGGTGGCCGGGGAGAGGATGTTGTTGGTGGCCAACATCAGCAAGCGTGCCTCCGCCTGGGCTTCCAACGACAGGGGCACATGCACCGCCATCTGGTCGCCGTCGAAGTCGGCATTGAAAGCCGGGCAGACCAAGGGGTGGAGCTGAATCGCCCTCCCTTCCACCAGGATCGGCTCAAAAGCTTGGATCCCCAGACGGTGCAATGTCGGGGCGCGGTTGAGCAAGACGGGGTGGCCGTCGATCACCTCCTCTAGCACATCCCAAACCTGCGGGTCGTTGCTCAGGATCAGCTTTTTGGCGGCTTTGATGTTGTTGACGATGTTCCGCTTGATCAACTTGTGAATGACGAACGGCTGGAACAGCTCGATGGCCATCTCTTTGGGCAGCCCACACTGGTGCATGCGCAGGTTGGGCCCCACCACGATTACCGAACGCCCGGAGTAGTCCACCCGTTTGCCCAACAGATTTTGCCGGAAGCGCCCCTGTTTGCCCTCGATGATGTCCGATAGGGACTTGAGGGGACGGTTGTTGGCCCCCGCCACCACGCGCCCCCGCCGACCGTTGTCGATCAGCGCGTCCACCGCCTCCTGCAGCATGCGCTTTTCGTTGCGCACAATAATCTCCGGCGCCATGATCTCCTGCAGCCGGGCCAGGCGGTTGTTGCGGTTGATCACCCGGCGGTAGAGATCGTTGAGGTCGCTGGTGGCAAAGCGGCCCCCATCTAACTGAACCATCGGGCGCAGATCGGGCGGGATCACCGGCAGCACCCGCAATACCATCCACTCCGGACGGGATCCGGTGGCGATAAAGTTATCGATCACCCGCAGCCGCTTGATCAGGCGCGCCCGCTTCTGGCCGCGAGCACCGGCGATGTCCTCCCGCAACTGCTCCGCCTCTTTTTCCAGGTCGATATCCTTGAGCAGGCGTTCGATGGCCTCTGCCCCGATCATGGCCCAGTTCTCCGGCAGTTGCAGCTCCGAGCCCTCCTCGTACATCTGATCCTCGATCTCGAGGTATTGATCCTCGGTCAGCAACTGCTTGTAGGAAAGATTGGGGGCGTTGCCGGGATCCACCACCACGTAGGCGTTGAAGTAGACCACTTGCTCCACATCCCGCAGCGGCATATCCAACAGCGTGGCGATGTGGCTGGGGATCCCTTTCAAATACCAGACATGGGTGACGGGGGCAGCCAACTTGATGTAACCCATGCGGTGACGGCGCACCCGCGACTCGGTCACCTCCACCCCACAGCGCTCGCAGACGATCCCCCGATGCCGCACGCGCTTGTACTTGCCGCAGTGGCACTCCCAGTCTTTGGCCGGCCCAAAGATGCGCTCGCAAAAAAGACCATCCATCTCCGGCTTGAGGGTGCGATAGTTGATGGTCTCCGGCTTGGTGACTTCCCCCACCACTTGGCCGTTGGGCAGGGTGCGCTGGCCCCACTCCATGATCCGCTCTGGAGAAGCCAAGCCGATTTTGACATAGTCAAAGCGTTGCTCTGTTTTGGCCATCGCCGTTGTTCTCCTGACTTGTTGCCCTGCTACCTAAACCCAAGGGAGAGGTAAACACCACCCTCCTTCACAGGTCGAATGGGATCCCGATCGACAATCAAAACTCCTCTTCCTCTTCTCCGTCCTCATCTTGGCTGCGGCTGGCGAAGGTAAAGGCCGCCCCAGGCGATAGGGAAAGATCCTCAGGCGTAACCGACTCATACGTGGGTCGAGAGGGAGTGTGACGGTTGGAAGTATCGGCCATCAGATCCACCTCCACATTGCGGGTTTGGCCCTCGTTGTCCGTCTCCACCTTGTGGACCGAAACATCCAGACAGAGGGACTGCAGCTCCCGTACCAGCACCTTGAAGGACTCCGGCGTGCCAGGCCGAGGGATGGGCTTGCCCTTGACGATGGCGTTGAGAGCCTCGTTGCGACCCACCATGTCGTCGGACTTGACGGTGAGCAGCTCCTGCAAGATGTAGGCCGCCCCAAACGCTTCTAGAGCCCACACCTCCATCTCGCCAAAGCGCTGGCCACCCTGCTGCGCCTTGCCCCCCAAAGGTTGCTGGGTCACCAAAGAGTAGGGGCCGGTGGAGCGGGCGTGGATCTTGTCGTCCACCAAATGCACCAGCTTCAACATGTAGGCGCGGCCCACCGTAACGGGCTGGTCGAAAAGCTCCCCGGTGCGACCGTCAAACACCTGGATCTTGCCGCAGTACTTACCTTCTGGGTTGAAGATCCAATCTTTGCCGGTCTTTTCTCGGGCCTCCCGCAACTTGGCCTCCACCGTCAAACGCGAGGCCTCCAAACCATGCATCTCGTCGAAGGGCATCAACTTGAAGCGCACTCCCAAATGTTCTGCTGCCCAACCCAGGAGGCACTCATACACTTGGCCCACATTCATGCGGGAGGGAACCCCCAAGGGGTTGAGCACCACGTCCACCGGTGTGCCATCCGCCAGGTAGGGCATGTCCTCGATCGGCAAGATGCGGGAGATGATGCCCTTGTTGCCGTGGCGGCCCGCGATCTTGTCCCCCACTTGAATTTTGCGCTTGAGGGCGATGTAAACCCGCACCACCATGTTGGCGCCCGGAGGCAGCTCGTCCCCCTGCTCACGGGTGAAGATGCGCACATCCACCACCCGACCGCGCTCGCCGTTGGGCACACGCAGGGAATTGTCCCGCACGTCGCGGGCTTTTTCCCCGAAGATGGCCCGCAAGAGTCGCTCCTCTGGTGGCTGATCCGACTCCCCTTTGGGAGTGACTTTGCCCACCAAAATATCGCCGGCCTCCACCCAGGCCCCAATGCGCACAATGCCGTTTTCGTCTAGGTCGCGCAGGGCATCTTCCCCCACGTTGGGGATCTCGCGGGTGATCTCTTCAGGGCCTAGCTTGGTTTGCCGGGCCTCGATCTCGTGCTTCTCGATGTGAACCGAGGTGAAGACGTCGTCGTAGACCAGCCGCTCGCTGATCAAGATGGCGTCTTCGTAGTTGTAGCCCTCCCAGGGCATGTAGGCCACCAGCACGTTTTGACCCAAAGCCAGCTCGCCCCCCTCGGTAGCCGGACCGTCCGCCAGCACCTGCCCGGCTACCACCCGATCCCCCGCGTAGACAAGAGGACGTTGGTTGAGGCAGGTATCTTGGTTGGAGCGCTGGTACTTCTGCAGACGATAGACGATGGGATCCCCGCCATCTTCGGGCCGCACCACAATTTCATCGGCAGAAACGTAGGTCACCACGCCGTGGGTGCGCGACACCACCACCATGCCGGAGTCCCGCGCCGCCTGGGCTTCCAAACCCGTGCCCACATAAGGCCGATCCGGCTTCAGCAGAGGCACCGCCTGCCGCTGCATGTTCGCCCCCATGAGGGCGCGGTTGGCGTCGTCATGCTCCAGAAAGGGAATCAAGGAGGTGGCCACCGAGATCACTTGCACCGGCGCCACCTGCACATAGTGCACTTCCGTGGGGTGGGCGGTGGTGAACTCTTGACGGTAGCGCACCGGCACCAAGTCGGCGGTAATGCGGCCTTCGGCATCCACCGGCACATCCCCCGGCGCCACGCGATACTCGTCCTCCTCGTCGGCGGTGAGGTAGACCATGCCCAGGTCTTTGCGCACCACGCCGTTTTCGACACGGTAGTAGGGGCTTTCGATGAAGCCGTACTGGTTGACGCGGGCGTGGGTGGCCAGGGATCCAATCAGCCCGGCGTTGGGGCCTTCGGGAGTTTCGATGGGGCAGATGCGTCCGTAGTGGCTGGGGTGGATGTCCCGCACGGCAAAGCCAGCCCGTTCCCGACTCAGGCCGCCCGGTCCCAGAGCCGACAGCCGCCGCTTGTGGGTCAGCTCCGCCAGCGGGTTGGTCTGATCCATGAACTGGGAGAGCTGGCTGGAGCCGAAAAACTCCTTGATGGCCGCTACCAAGGGCTTGGGGTTGACCAAAGAGGCCGGGGTGAGGTTTTCCGACTCCGAAACTGTCATGCGTTCGCGGATGATCCGCTCCAGGCGATTCAGACCCACCCGCACCTGGTTTTGCAAGAGCTCGCCCACCGAGCGCACACGGCGGTTGCCCAGGTGGTCGATGTCGTCCACATGGCCGATGTCGTACTCCAAGTTAATCAGGTAGTCGATGACGGCCAAGATGTCCGGGACGGTGAGCACCCGCACGTTTTCCGCCACGTTGAGATTGAGCTTTTTGTTGAGCTTGTAACGCCCTACCCGGCCCAGGTCGTAGCGCTTGGGATCGAAGAAGCGGGACTCCAGCAACTGCTGGCCGCCGGAGACGGTGGGAGGCTCGCCGGGCCGCAACTTGCGGTACAGCTCCATCAGGGCCTCTTCTTCGCTGTAGTGCCCCTCTTTTTCCATGGTTTTTTGGAAAAATTCGGGGTGGCGCAGGCTGTCGTAGATCTCCGAGTCGCTCAGGCCCAAGGCTTTCAGCAGCACCGCCGCCGAGAGCTTGCGGGTTTTGTCGATGCGCACCCACACCAGGCCGTTTTTGTCGGTCTCGAACTTCAGCCAGGCGCCCCGGTTGGGGATGAGGCTGGCGCTGTAGGTGCGGCGGCCGTTTTTGTCCAGTTCCGACTTGTAGTAGACGCCGGGGCTGCGCACAATTTGGTTGACGATCACCCGCTCGGCGCCGTTGATGATAAAGGTGCCGCGATCCGTCATCAAGGGCAGTTCGCCGATGAAGACGTCCATGTCCTTGATCTCGCCGGTCTCCTTGTTGATCAGGCGAGTGGGCACCCGGATTTGCGCTTGGTAGGTAGCATCCCGTCGCTTAGCTTCCTCAGGGTCGTAGCGCGGTTTGTTGATCTTGTATCCTTTGGAAGGATCCCCAGGGCGATATTCGGGCAAAAAGTGCAGCTCCAGCTTGCCCGTGTAATCGACGATGGGGGAAAAGCTGAGAAGCTCCTCTTCAAACCCTTCTCGCAAAAACCATAAGAAACTCTCCCGCTGAATCTCTACCAGGTCAGGAAAGGTAGGAGCGGCAGGGGATGGCACTGCTAATTGTGTCATGCGTTGCTCGGGAGGGGTCGCGCTGCAGTCAGGCCTTTCATTATAGAAACCCCACCAACGATCGTCAACGAACGTTACAAGGGCCGAGGGGGCATCCGGAAAGTTTGGGCAATGGCACCTGGATCCCACCCAAGCTGCCAACCTTAGGGCGATCCCCAACTTAAGGATTGTTCACATCCATTCACACTCAGGCAGATTATTCTAATCGTTGACCGTTGGGAAGTCAGCCGCTGCTCCGACTCCGCTTGCCGGTCGTCAACAGGGATCGGAAAAGTGGGGTAGGCCTAGAGGCTGAGTCGAGTCGTTATGAGGGCGCGCTCAGCCTGTTAGGGGGGTCTGGTCTGCGTCGCGGTGACCAGAGGGGTTCCCCGGCAGGATCTACCTTCATCCAGATGAGAAGGGGTTGAAATGGGTTTACACAGCTTCTCAGGCCAGGGCGATCTTTATTGATGTTTTTGAAAACAACTGGACACAAGCAGCCGTCTTTGACGAGGAGGGTTTTGTGAGTCTGCACCATCAAGAGAATCAGAACACCAGCCTATCGGCCCAGTTGCGGGAGGGCACCAAGCAGTCCCACACCATGGCCGAGAATATGGCCTTCATCAAGTGCTTCCTCAAGGGGGTGGTGGATAAAAAAGCTTACAGCCGCTATGTGGGCAATTTTTACTTTGTCTATGGCGCTCTGGAAGAGGGGTTCGCGCAGTTGCGAGAGCACCCGCTGGTGGGCCGGCTCTACTACCCGGAGCTGTGGCGCAAGGCCAGCTTGGAGAAGGATTTAAATTATTTTGTCGGCCCCAATTGGCGCGCTGTGGTCAAGCCCTCCCCCGCTTGCCAGGTCTACGTCAACCGCATTCGAGAAGTGGTGGAAACAGACCCGGTTCTGCTGATTGCCCATGCCTACACCCGCTACATCGGCGACCTGTCGGGTGGCCAGATCCTGAAAAATATTGCCCGCCGGGCCATGGGCCTGCCGCCAGGAGAGGGAACGGCCTTTTACGATTTCGAGCAGATCCCTCATGAGGGCAAGTTCAAGCAGCGCTACCGCGCTCAGATGGACGCCCTGGGACTGGATCAGGCCACCATCGAGCGCATTGTGGCGGAAGCCAACTACGCCTTCAAGCTGAACATGGACTTGTTTAGGGAGTTGGAGGGCAATTGGCTGTTGTCGATGGCCCGCCTGGCCTGGAACTCTCTCCTCGCCCAGTTTCAGCGCAAGCCCGCCCGCTCTGAGGCGGCTGCTCCCAGTTCCTAGCCACAGCTATTCCCAATCCCAGAGAATCTTTGCTGGGCCGCCAATCCCCCCTCTCCCTGAGGGAGAGGGGCTGGGGGTGAGGACTAGTCGCATTCGAGGGTATCGCGGGTGGCG
>NZ_JANSJH010000006.1:20684-24775 GCF_047462495.1 Synechococcus sp. H55.2
AGGGAGAGGGGCTGGGGGTGAGGACTAGTCGCATTCGAGGGTATCGCGGGTGGCGCGACCGGTGACGGGGTTAACGCCCCTGGCCCGCTCGCAGAGGATGGCAAGGGCATCTTGCCGTATCAAGGCATTGGTGAAATCCGCCCCCTCGATCTGGATGTCCTCTACTCGAGCCAACCACATCATGCTGTCCTGCAGTTGTGCCTCTCGCAGATCCGCGCCCTGTAAGTTAGCCATGTCCAAGGTGGCGCCGCGCAGATCGGCCCCGCGCAGGTTGGCCTTGCTGAGGTTGGCCCCAAACAAATTCGCCCCTGCCGCTTTGACATGGCTGAGATCGCTTTGGCGCAGGTTGGCCTTGAGAAATTTCCAGCCGCTCAGGTCTTGCCCGGCAAAGCTCATGCCCTGCAGATCTCGTTTGGTGTAGTCTTCTGCCCAGGCTGGGAGCCCCAGGAGAATGACCCCCAGGTATAGTAGCAGCCCCCAAAACACCATCCCCCGCAGGAGCCGAGACAGCTTCACCCGAACCGAAGCCTGCCCAGCAACAGACATTGTGGATCCCTCCCTCCAGGAAACCTCCATGGCTTGGAAATTGCTTTTGTTTCTATCCTACCGGATGGGGATCCCACTGGCAGAGCGGGCTATCTTAAACAGTGTAAGGGGGCGCGGTGACAGCCCTACCCCCAGCTCCTCTCTCTTTGGAAAGGGGGAGTTAGGGTTCAAGGTAACGAGCCGTTTCATTGCTATTGGAAATGACTCACAAATCTTCGGCCAGTGGGGCTTCCGACAGGTCTTCTAGGCTCAATTGCACCTGCCGCTGCAGCGCTTGAATGGCTTGGTACTCCTGCTGGATGCTGGCCTGGTACTGGGCGGCAAGGACGGTGTTGCCCTCGGAAAAGGCTTGATCCCACAGTTGGGTCCAGTAGCGGTAGCGTTTCTGGCGAATTTCCAGCTCCATATTGGCAATGGCGGCCCGCACCACCATCCGTGGACGCATCAAGGCTACACGGGTGTTCTCGTCCAGCCAGAGCAGATGGCTGAGGCGCTCGTTGAGCTGTTCCTCATGGGCGCAGAGGGTGCGCAAAGCCGTCAGCAAAGGCTCTTCTTGGTCTTCCAGCTCCGGCTGCGCCGCCAGCAACTCCAAAGTCCGCTGCCACAGCTCTCGGTGAGGGCGAAAACTAAACTGCAGCTCTCGCTCCAACAAGGTCTCACGAATTTCGCGGCGGTACTCGGCAAAATGCAAGAAAATCTGCAAAAGATGGGACTCCGATTGTAAGAGCTTGGATCCCTTGTTGGCAGGAGGTTGGCGGGGTTTGGCCCAGCGGTAGCCGCGCACGGCACGGCGCAGGTCTTCTTCCAAGTCCCGGCTGAGGCGACCGTTGCCGCGGCTGAGCAATTCTGCCACTTTATGCAAGTATAAAGAGCGCCATTGTCCACCCAAACCGGCCAGCAGTTGCACAAGGGCTTGCTGGGCCTGCTGAAAATCCGCGGCTCGGCTCAGATCCCGACCGGCCAGCACCTGTTCAATTCGCCAATCCAGCCACAGGGGAGCTTGACTGAGCAAGGTTTGAAACTCAGAAACAGGATGCTCTTGCAAAAACTCGTCGGCATCTTTGCCCTCGGGAAGGGTGAGAATGCGCAGCTCGATTTCTCCGCGCCGCGCTTGGTCTTCAATGGCTTCAATGGCCCGGTTGGCCGCGTTCAACCCGGCCCGATCCGCATCAAAGTTGAGAATCAGCCGCTTCGATTGGGTATAGCGCAGCAGGACTTTCACCTGGTGGGGCGTCAAAGCCGTGCCCATAGCGGCTACAGCGTGGGCAACTCCCGCCTGATGCAGGGCGATGACGTCAAAGTACCCTTCCACCACCAAGGCTTGGTCGGCCTTGGCAATGGCGTCGCGGGCAAAGTTAAGGCCGTAGACCACCTGGCTTTTGTTGAACAGCTCGGTTTCTGGAGAGTTCAGGTACTTGGGCTGCTCCTCTCCCAAGGCTCTGCCGGCAAAGCCGATCACCCGCCCCTGCAGGTCGAAGATGGGCAGCATGATGCGGTTGCGGAAGCGGTCGTAATGTCCGGATCCCTGTTGGCGGGGAACCAGCAAGCCGGCTTCTTCTAGAAGTTGGACCGGTTGGCGCTTTTGGTTGACCAGGTATTCGTAGAGCGAGTGCCAGCCGGGGGGAGCAAAGCCGATTTGAAATTTTTGCAAGGTTTCTTCCCTCAGGCGTCGGCTGTGCAGGTACTGGCGGGCCAGGGATCCTAGCTGGGAGCGGAGGGCGTGCTGGTAGAAATCGGCGGCCAGGGCCAAGATCTCCAGCAGCTTTTCCTGGCGGGAGAGTTGGCGCTCGTAGTCCTGGGAGAGGGATCCCCTGGGCTCCGGCACATGGTAGCGGCGGGCCAAGTGGCGCACCGCCTCGGCAAAGGAGAGGCGCTCCATCTGGCTGACAAAGCGGATGACATCTCCGCCCGCCCCGCAGGCGAAGCACTTGTAGATCTGCTTGCTGGGGCTGACCTGAAAGCTGGGCTTGCGGTCATTGTGGAAAGGACAGAGGCCGACGAAATTCTTGCCCTGCTTGCGCAGCACCACCTTTTCCGCCACCACCTCGACGAGGTCGGCCTTCTGGCGCACCAGTTGAATGAACTCGGGGGGCAGACCGCTCATGGCCTTGGGGATCCTACACCCCATGGTACCTGCGGGGGACTTGACAGGCTGTCTTTTGACCTGACCTGACCTGCCGGAGATAATGGTCTGGCTTCAAAAGCTGGATTTTTCCATGAACGGTCTTTTGCAGATTGTTGAGAGGAAAATGCGGATTGTCAAACTCTTCTTGCTGCTTTTGCTGGTCGGTGCCGCCGTCTTTTGGGGCCCACAAGTGGCTTCTGCGGAACCGGATTTGGCTTTGGGAGCTAAGGTCTTTCAAGCCAAGTGTGTGGGCTGTCACTTGAACGGGCGCAACAGTTTGGTGGCAGCGAAAAACCTCTCTCTGGCGGCTCTTCATGAGTACCACGTGGATACCCCTGAGCTCATCCAGGCCCAGGTGCGCAACGGCAAAGGGGCCATGCCCGCTTTTGGCAAGCTTCTCAAGCCAGAAGAAATCGAAGCCGTGGCCGCCTACGTTCTAGACCGGGCTGAGCACAACTGGAGCAAAGGCTAATGGCCCAGGAGAGGACTCAAGATCTGACCCTGGCACCTCAGATGCCGCAGGAGCAGAGCTGTGGAGCACAGGGATCCCGCCGCCGGCTCCTGTCAGTTGGCATAGGGGCCCATGGGCTGGTGGCCGTCGGCATCTCCGCCCATGGAGTGGTGGCCATTGGCGTGGTGACCCACGGCATTCTCTCGATTGGCCTTGTGGCCATGGGCGCCCTCTCCTTTGGGCTGGTGTCGATGGGCTTGGCCAGCGCCGGCCTGGTGTCCATGGGCCTTTCCAGTTGGGGTCAGCACAGCATGAGCGTGACCGAATCCCACGGATCCCATCACCATCCTTAGGTTTTGTTGGCCGGATCCTGACCGGTTCTCTTTCCACCTAGCGTTGTTAAGGAGTATTTACAATGTTCAGTTGGCACAGTTACCTGGCCTTGGCCAAGAAATCTCTGCTGGCCCTGGGAATGAGCGTTGTGCCCCTTTCTTCTGCTTGGGCCCATGTGACCGTCCATCCCAAAGAGGCCCCGGCGGGCAGCGTTGCCAAGCTCACCTTCCGCGTGCCCCATGGCTGCGATGGCTCCCCGACCATTCGCCTGCGGGTGCAGATCCCGGAAGGGGCCACCTCGGTGAAGCCGATGGTGCACCCCCTCTGGAAAATTGAGACGGTGAAAAAGCCGCTGGATAAGCCCTACGAGTCCCACGGGAAGATGATCACCGAAACAGTGGCCGAGGTGATCTGGAGCGGCGGATCCCTGCCGGATGAGTTCATGGATGAGTTCAGCCTCAGCCTCAGGCTGCCGGATCGCCCCGGCGAGACTATCCCCATCCCGGTCATCCAGGAGTGTGAACAAGGCATGTACCGCTGGATCCAGGTGGCGCAGCCGGGGGAGGATCCCAAAAACCTGCCAGAGCCGGCGCCGCTGCTGAAGCTGACGGACAAAGGAGAGACCCACGGCCACGG
>NZ_JANSJH010000006.1:24875-39234 GCF_047462495.1 Synechococcus sp. H55.2
CAGAGCCGGCGCCGCTGCTGAAGCTGACGGACAAAGGAGAGACCCACGGCCACGGACAGGGACACAGCCACGGCCATGGCGCTCGCTAGCCGGGTTGCCGCTGGAATCATGTCTTTTTTGCAAAAGGGGATCCTCTTCTGGATTCGGGTTGGTCTCCTGGGCACCCTGCTGTGGGTGGGCGGGATCCAGCCCGTTTTTGCCCATGCCAGCTTGCTCTCCACCTTTCCCGAAGATGGAGCGATGCTGCAGGAAGCGCCGGCGCAGGTGCGGCTGGTCTTCAATGAACCTGTGCAGCTCACGCAGCTCCAGGTTCTGGACGGCAACGGCCAGGTGCTGCCCCTGGAAAACTTGGTCGGCACGGGCAACGCACCGCAGGGGGATTTGCCGGCGGAGATCCCGGAAGGGGTTTACATCGTCAGTTGGCGGGCCATCTCTGCCGATTCCCATCCGGTGAGTGGTTCGTTTGCCTTTCAGGTGGGGACGGCGGATCCGGGGCTGTTGCAGGCGGCGAGGGCAGCCCAAGCGGGGGATCCCTTCTATTGGCCGCTGGTGGGAGTGCGCTGGGGGATCTACCTGGGCAGCCTGTTTGTGGTGGGCGTGCTGGGCTGGTGGCGGCTGGTGCGGGGGCGGTCGGGCGCTGCAGATGAAATAGAGCTCTCTGCCGAGGCCTGGGCTTTTGCGGCTGCCTGGCTCACCCTCAGCCTGACGCTGGTGGCTTTGAGTTTGCACCTGGCCCAGCTCTACCCCCACTTTGCCGGGCCGGAGCTGCTGAGCGTGCTGGCCTCTCCCTATGGTTGGGGCACGGGGCTGCGGCTGGTGGGGCTAGGGATCCTGATCTGGGCCTGCGAGGGCGGCCCTGGCTGGGCCAGCGGATTGGGGTCGATGGCGGTGATTGGCTCGTTTTTGCCCATCGGCCATGCCCTCACCAGCGAGTATCCAGCAGGGACGATGGCCCTCTTGGGGCTGCACCTGGCCGGCTCGGCTTTTTGGTTGGGGGGGTTGTGGGGGCTGGAGCGCCTGCTAAGCCATTCGCGCCAGCGGGACGGAGTCTTTGAGTTGACTCCCCCCGCAGTAGGCCTCATCCAGCGGTTTTCCGACGTGGCCACCTGGGCCGTGCCGGGGCTGGTGCTGGCAGGGGTGGGAATGGGGGGGATCCACCGCGGCTGGGACTGGGATCATCCCTACGGTCAGTACCTCTGGGCCAAGCTGCTGCTGGTGCTGATGATCCTAGGGTTGGCCGCCCACAACAAGTTGCGGCTGCTGCCGGCGCTGCGGTCGGGGGTCTGGGCGGCGGCTCGATCCCTGCGCCGGATCGTCCGCCTAGAGCTGGTGGGGCTCGTTCTGGTGCTGGCCTTGACCAGCTTCCTCGTGGCCCAGGCTCCCCCTGGCCCTGGGGTAGTCTCGTCCTGCCAGGAGAAATTGAGCTGGCCGGAAGGCAACTTGCACCTGAGGATTCTGCCCTGTCGTCCTGGGGAGAATGAAATTCGGGTTGAAGTGAAAGGGATCCCGGCCCAGGAGCTGACCCTTGGGTTCTCTCTGCCGGAACAGGGGATCCCCCCTTTACGCCGCACTGTGGCGCCGGCTGGGCCCGGCCAATTTGGGGTGGAGAATGTGCCCCTGGCCCTGGCGGGGGAATGGCAGATCGAGGTGAGACTGTTGGTCGGCGATTTTGAAGAACGGCGAGGCCAGATCGCGGTTTCTCTCCAGCCAGACTAAGACACCCGCCAACCGCCGAGCCAGGGGCTCTCCGCTCAAGGGGGCCGGCCTGTGGCAGAATCGAGCCAGCCTGCAAAACAGCAAAAGGCTGCGCTGCTCAGTTGACCGGCTTGGCTATGGAAGACAAAATCAGGGCGGGAACTGTGCTCAGGGGGCGCTACCGCATTCTCCATCCCCTCGGGGAAGGGGGATTTGGTGTGACCTACAAGGCGGTGGATCAAGACACCTTCGATAGCCCCTGCGTCGTCAAGCGCCTTCGCCCCCTCTCTACGGATCCCTACACGCTGGCCACGGCTCGCAAGCTTTTTGAGCGGGAAGCCAAGGTTCTCAACCAGCTCAATCACTTCGACCAAGTGCCCCGCCTGCTGGCCCACTTCGAGCAGGATCAGGATTTTTACTTGGTGCAAGAGTTTGTTGCCGGCCATGATCTCAGCCAGGAGCTGATCCCGGGCAAGCCGCTGGGCGAGGCCGAGGTTTTGCAACTGTTGCGGGATATTTTGGAGATCCTGCGCCATGTGCATGCCCACCAGATCATCCATCGGGATATCAAGCCGGCCAACCTGATGCGCCGCGATGCTGATGGCAAGTTGGTGTTGATCGACTTTGGGGCGGTGAAAGAGGTGGGACGGCTGGTCAGCCCTGCCCCCGGCCAGACCCAGTTGGCGACGGTGATCGGCTCGGTGGGCTACATAGCGCCGGAACAGCTCAACGGCAAGCCCCAGCCCTGCAGCGACCTTTACGCCGTGGGAGTTCTGGCTATCCAAGCCCTCACCGGTCGTCCCCCTCAGAAGATCCGGGATGATCCCCGCACCGGCCAGCTTATCTGGCGGGATCTGGTTCAGGTCAGCGAGGAGCTGGCGGAGATTTTGGATCGCATGATCTGTCCCCGCTGGCAAGAGCGCTTTCAGTCGGCGGCTGAGGTGCTGGAGGCGCTGCGGCCCCTGCTGCCCAGTCCTGACGAAGCTGTTCTGGCGGTGGATCAAGTTCTGGCAGCGCGCCTCTTGACCCGTGGACAGGAGAAAGCCCGCCAAGGGGATTTCCAGGGGGCAATTGCCGACTATACCCTGGCCATTCAATTGGATCCCCGCAACAGCCGCGCCTACAGCCAGCGGGGCAGCGCCCGCTACAAAAGTGGAGACTTGGCAGGGGCTATCGCAGACTACACCCAAGTTATTCAATTGGCAGGGGATGCCCGCGCCTATTTCAACCGGGGCATCGCCCGCTACCGGCTGGAGGACTACGAGGGGGCTGTTGCCGACTATACACAGGCTCTCCGCCTCAACCCGCAATGGGCGGTGGCCTACTACAACCGCGGCAATGCTTACCGGCAACTGAATCAGCAGCAGCAGGCCATTGAGGATTATTCGCGGGCCATTGAGCTCAACCCAGAGGATGTGCGGGCCTATTTCAACCGCGGCGTGGTGCGCGGCCATCTGGGAGATGCACAGGGGGCAGCAGCAGATTTTTCCGAGGTGATCAAACGGGATCCACAGGATGGAGAGGCTTATTTCAACCGGGGGGTGGCGCGGGCCCAGTTGCTGGATCTGCAGGGGGCTGTCGAGGACTACACCCAAGCGTTGCAGTTGGATCCTGGCCAGGGCAAAGCCTATTACCGGCGGGGCCTGGCCCGACAAGTGTTGGGGGATCCCCAGGGGGCTGTTGAAGATTTTTCTCAGGCCATAGCGCTGCGGGCTGCGGAAACGGGCGAACTTTCTGGGACAGAGGCGGCTGCCCAAGCAGATCTCTACTTGCAGCGGGCCATGGCCCACCTGAGCAACAACGCTCTGGAGCCGGCGCTGGCCGATTGTGAACAGGCCCTCGGCCTGGATCCCAAGCTGTCGCGGGCCTATCTCTGCCGGGGCTTGGCCCGTCAGGGGCTGGGGGATCCCGGCGGCGCCCTGGCAGACTTCAACCGTGCCCTGGAGCTGGATCCCCAGATGGCCAAAGCCTACCTCAATCGGGGCATTGCCCAGCTCGATTTGGGCAACGTCGCCGCGGCTCTGGCGGACTTGAGCCAGGCCATCGCTTTGGATCCCCAAGATGCCGGTGCCTACAGCAGCCGCGGGCGGGTTCATCGGCTGCTGGGGGATCTGCTGGCGGCCCTACAGGATTACACGGCTGCTCTGGAGCGGGATCCGCAAAACCCCCAGCTCTACTTCAACCGCGGCCAACTCCATGCGGAGCGGGAAGATTGGTCGGCAGCCTGTGAGGACTTCTCGCAGGTGTTGCAATGGGCGGCCCGGCCTGGGATCCCGCGCGGGTCGGAGCTCTTGGTGAATGCCCATCTGGGCCGCGGCATGGTGCGACAGCGGCTGGGGGACTGGCAGGGGGCGCTGGCCGATTTCGACCAAGCTCTGCAAGGAGATCCTCAATCAGGCTTGGCTTATTTCCATCGTGGCCAGGTGCGGGCTGCCCTGGGAGATGGGCCGGGGGCCATCCAAGACTACCACCAGGCTTTGGCGCTGGGGGCAACCGTGGCCGAAGCGGACATTCGCCGAGATCTGGCGCGGGTGCACGCTCAGACGGGGGATCTGCAGGCGGCCCTAGAGCAGTTGAACGAGGCGGTGCGCCTGCAGCCGCAGCGGCGGGATCTGCGCCAAGAGCGAGCCGAGCTCCATCGGCAATTGGGCCGGTGGCAGGAAGCAATTGCCGACTACGATGAGGTGTTGCGGCAGGATCCCCAAGACTGGACGGCTTGGTTAGGACGGGGCATGGCCCATCGGCAGATGGGCAACTTGGCTTCTGCCATTCAGGATCTCAGCCGGGTTTTGCAGCAGGATCCCGACCATAGGGAAGCGCTGTGGCAGCGGGGACAAACTCTGCTGCAGTTGGGCCAGAAGGAAGCGGCCCTGTCCGATCTCGACCGCCTGCTGCAAAGGGATCCCCACCACGGGATGGCCCGCCTGGCCCGCGGCTCCCTCTTGAAGGAGCTGGGGCACCCTGCGCAGGCCGAATCCGACTTTGACCAGCTCATCCAGGAAAAGGCCCAAGAGGGGGAACAGAAGCTCTCTCTGGAAGCCCACCTGCAGCGGGCCCAGGTTCGCCGCCTGCGCCACAACTTGGAGGGGGCGGTGGCCGATTTGGATCGGGCCTTGGAGCTGGCCGGCCCCGGGGCTCCGGAAGCGCTGGTCACGGCCGCCCTGCTGTACCGGGGCTTGTGTCACCAAGAGAGGGGGGATCTGGCCGGGGCGCTGGCGGATTTCACGGCGCTGATCCAGCAGCAGCCGCAGTCTTCTCAAGGATTTGCCCTGCGGGCAAGGGTGCATCTGGCTTTGGGAGACAAACAGGGGGCGTTGGCGGATCTCGACCAAGCCCTGGGTCTCAACCGGGACTGGGGAGTGGCCGATGCGGCCCTGACCTACCGTCAACGGGGGGATCTGCATCGGCAGGCCAATCGCCCTGAGCTGGCCATTGCCGACTACACGCAGGCCCTGGCCTTGAACCCACAGGAGCGCACTGCTTTGCTCTGCCGAGCTCTCTTGTGGGATCGCGCAGGGCAGACGGACAAAGCTCTGGCAGACTACACTCAACTGCTGCAACTGGAGCTGGATCCCCAAGAGCGCGTCTGGGTCTTGAACAACCGCGGCTGGGCTTGCGCCCAACAGGGGGATTTCTCGGCGGCCATCCGCGACTACACCCAAGCCATCGAGATCGACCCCTGCCACCTCAACGCTCACTACAACCGCGCCCTGGCCCGGGCTGCCTCTGGGGATTGGCAGGGGGCCTGCCAGGATTTCCAGGCTGCCCTCCAGATCCAGGAGTACCAAGGTCGGCTTTTGGAAGAGGCCAGTCTCCCTTTCTAGGGATCCACTCAAGCCTCCTCCGCACCTTCTCCTGTCTCCGGTCGCAGCAGCGGGAAGGCGATGACATCACGGATGCTAGGGGCGTCGCACAGCAGCATCGCCAGACGGTCGATGCCGATGCCCAGGCCACCGGTGGGAGGAAGGCCGTACTCCAGGGCGGTGAGGAAGTCCTCGTCGAGAAAGTGGGCCTCTTCGTCTCCGGCTGCCTTCAGGGCCGCCTGGGCCTCCAGCCGCTGCCGTTGGTCTACCGGGTCGGTCAGCTCCGAGTAGGCGTTGGCCGTCTCTCGCCCGACGATAAACAGCTCAAAGCGCTCCGCCAACCCCGGCTTGCTGCGGTGGGGCTTGGTGAGCGGACATACCTCCAGGGGATAGTCCAGAACAAAAGTCGGCTGGCGCAGACGGCTTTCGCAGCAGTGCTCGAAGGCTTTGACCAGCAGCTTGCCAGGGGAGTCCTGGGGGGAGAGATCGGGGATCCCCTGCTCGGCCAGGGCGGGCAAGAGCTCGGCGGTGGATCCCTTTTCCACGTCGATGAAGATGCCGGTGGCCTCTTCCACCAACTCCTGTATCGTCACCCGCCGCCAGGGTGGGGTGAGGTCGATGGCTTCCCCTTGGTAAGTAATTTGCAGGGATCCCCGTACCGCCAGGGCGGCGTTGCAGACCAGGGTTTCGGTCAGCTCCATCATGGTGTGGTAGTCGGCAAAGGCTTGATAGGCCTCTAGCGAGGTGAACTCCGGGTTGTGGCGGGTGGAGATGCCTTCGTTGCGAAAGACCCGCCCAATTTCGTACACCCGCTCGATCCCGCCCACCACCAGCCGCTTCAGGTGTAGCTCGGTGGCGATGCGCAAGTAGAGATCCAGATCCAGGGCGTTGTGGTGGGTGATGAAAGGCCGCGCCTCCGCCCCGCCGGGGATCACCTGCAACACCGGCGTCTCGATCTCCACAAAGCCCTGCTCCTCCAGGGTCTGCCGCAGGGAGCGGACGATCTTGGCCCGGTCGAGCAAGGTTTGCTTCACCTCGGGGTTGACGATGAGATCGACGTAGCGCTGGCGGTAGCGTTTCTCCACATCCCGTAGGCCGTGCCACTTGTCGGGCAGGGGCAGCAGCGCCTTGGTCAGCACCTGGTACTCGTCCACCCGCACCGACAACTCGCCTTTTTCGGTGCGCTTGAGACAGCCCTTGGCTCCCAGCCAGTCGCCCACGTCGAGGAGCTTGTCCAGGTTCTTGAAAGCCAGCTCTCCCATGTGCTCCGTCAGCCGTTGCTTTTCTAGGTAGAGCTGGATGGTGCCGGAGCGATCCTGAAGGGTAAAAAAGGCCAGTTTGCCCATGACCCGCCGCGCCCGGATCCGTCCGGCCACGGCCACCTGCACATCCTCCCGCTCGGCGCCGGGCTCGAGATCGGCAAATTGGGCCTGCAACTCGGCGGCCAGGTGGGTAACCGGGAAAGAATAGGCATAGGGCAGGATCCCTTGCTCCTGCAGGTGGCGGGCTTTCTCGAGACGGGCGGCCCGTTGGGCGGCTTCACTGCTGCTGGGGAGAGTGGACATAGGAGTAAAGGGAATAGAGGATTTCAGGAACGGACGGGATCCTTTTTTTACTCTTCCGGCGGCGCGATCCCGTGGGAACG
Organism: Synechococcus sp. H55.2; assembly: GCF_047462495.1. NCBI lineage: Bacteria > Bacillati > Cyanobacteriota > Cyanophyceae > Synechococcales > Synechococcaceae > Synechococcus > Synechococcus sp. H55.2. The sequence continues at coordinate 32,019 of NZ_JANSJH010000006.1, forward strand.
CAGCAGCTCCAAAAGTCTTTCGGCCCGTTGGCGTTCTCTTTCGGCCCGCTGCTGCTCTAGGGCGGCCTTTTCCTCGCCGGTGGGCAAAACTTGGCCCTCTCGGTCACACCAGCGCAGCCATTCCGTGTTGACGCCCTCGAAGGATCCCTGCCAGAGGGTCAAGCCCAGGCCAATCTCCTCCAGCCAAGTGGAATCGAAGGGAACCAGCTCTCCCCCCCGCCGCTGAAAAAGAACCAGCGGGGATCCCTGTAGTTCCCGCAGTTGCCGCAAAGGATCGTACACCCCGTAGTAGGCCACCCCAGCGCGGGCATAGTCCCTGAGTTTGCGACCCAGCTCTTCCCCCTCGCGGTTGGAGACAATCTCAATGACCACGTCGGGGGGCTTGCCCATCTCCCAGACGAAGTAGGTGCGATCTTCCTTGCGCTCGAAGCTGGCGGGGGGAGCCACCTCCAGGCTGAGCATGACATCGGGCACCAGCGGCGGCAGCTTGAGGGCGTAGAACAGGCCGACGTTGGCCGTGGCCAAGAAGGGGATCGGCTCGCCGCTGTCTTTGGCCCTGGGTTGAAAGGAAGCGTAGAGGGCGCTGGTGAGCAGGCGCTGCAGCTTCTCTGAGTAGATGCTATCCACAGGCTGGTCGTCCTCGATTGTCAGGTCGCTGACATCCGGTGGCGGCGGCGGTGGAAACTCCGCTGCTGGTGTCGAGGGCTTGAGGGGGCTAGAAGGTGCAGAAACCATGATGCCGGGATCCCTTGCAGGGTTGCTAGGGGCTGCTCGGTTGTTTGTCGATCAGCCGATATGAAACCATCTCGAGGGTAGCAAAGGCTGCTGGGAAAAGGGTGACCAGAGAGCTTCTCCAATCCCACGCCAGAGACAGAAGCCCAACCCTGGGCTTGCCTCCTTGAGCAGGGCAAGAGACAAAAAATCCTGCCAGACCTCCTCAGCTTTGGCCGGATCCCTTTTGGAGAGCAGCTAGCGCTCTGCTTGGGCGTTCAAGCGGGAGACGATCAGGTACACCACGAAGATAAACAGGGCCACCAACGCCATAGGTCGATCCTTGGTCAGTATCTTTCGCCAGTGTCTGTAGGATAGGGTGCCCACCCGAGCAGGGATCGAGTCGCTGTCCTTGCATTAAACTTTACTATATAACGCTATAGATATAAATGACATTTGCCCGCAGATTGGTTCTCGGCGGAAGATCGACTGCCGAGCTGGGCCAGTTGGGGATCCCCTCTCACTGGGTAGGCTCGGAGCTGGGCAGAGCCACCAGCAGGGCCTCCAGCAGCCGCTGCACCCGGCTGAGGCGCAGGCCAGCGTCGGACAAAACAGGGCTGTTGGGGATGATGGCGTGGCGGAACCCCAGCTTGGCGGCTTCCTTGAGGCGCTGCTCCAACTGCGGCACCGGGCGCACCTGTCCCCCCAGGCCCACCTCGCCAATCAAGACCGTAAAGGGATCCACCTGGCGATCCCGGAAGCTGGCGGCCACGGCCACCGCCACCCCCAAGTCGGCAGCCGGCTCGGCCACCTGGATGCCGCCGGCGGAGGCGATGTAGGCGTCGTATTTGGAAAGCGGGATCCCCACCCGTTTTTCCAGCACCGCCAAGATCTGCAGAAAGCGGTTGGGCTCGATGCCGGTGGCGGTGCGGCGGGGGGAGCTGTAGCTGGTGGGGCTGACCAGGGCCTGCACCTCGACCACCAAAGGGCGGGTGCCCTCACAGGCGACGATGGTGGCTGTTCCTGGCGTGGCCTGATCCCGGCTGCTCAAAAAAAGCTGCGAGGGGTTGTCTACTTCCACCAAGCCAGAGGCAGTCATCTCGAAAACGCCGATTTCCTGGGCTGCCCCAAAGCGGTTCTTGACGGCGCGCAGCAGGCGGTGGCTCTGAAAGCGATCCCCCTCGAAGTACAAGACGGTGTCCACTAAGTGCTCCAGCACCTTGGGCCCGGCCAGGGATCCATCTTTGGTGACATGGCCAACGATGAGCAGGGCCACCCCCAGTTTTTTGGCCACCCGCATCAAGAGGCCGGCACATTCCCGCACCTGGGAGACGGATCCCGGCGCTGAGCTAAGCTGCCCCCAGAAGATGGCCTGAATGCTGTCAATGATGGTCACCTGCGGCTGCAGAGCCTGGATCTCGGCCAGAATGGCCTCCAGCTCGGTCTCGGCCAATAGGTAGAGCTGCTCGCTTTCTATCCCCAGCCCCTCCGTCCCGCCGAGGCGATCTGCACGCAGCTTAATCTGTTGGGCCGATTCCTCCCCCGACACGTACAAGACAGGCCCGCCCTTGGCCAGATGAGCGGCAGTCTGCAGCAGCAGAGTGCTTTTGCCAATGCCCGGATCGCCGCCGATCAACACCAGGGATCCCGGTACAATGCCGCCCCCCAACACGCGGTCGAACTCGCCAAAGCCCGAGGAAAGGCGGGGGTGGCGATCCGAGTGCACCTGAGCGAGAGGAAGGGCTGCCTGGGGGATCCCGCTGCCGCGGCTGCGCGGGGGGACAAGACGCTGGGGTGACCCAGACTTGGGAGAGGGGGTGAGAACCACCTCCGTCAGGGTATTCCAGGCGCCACAGTTGTCGCAGCGGCCCAAAAACTTGGGATAGCGCTCGCCGCACTGGCTACACTCCCAGACGGTTTTGGCCTTGGCCATGAGCAGGGATCCCGCCTCTTTCTCAGGATACAAAGACTCGATCCCGCTGGCGCAATCAGGATCTCCGCAAGGGCTCCGACCGGCTGCCGCTAACTGTGGGGCACAGGAACGGCAGGAATGGGCACCTCCGGCAAGACTAGGGATCCGCACTGGCCGTGGTGGCGCAGCAGATGGTCACAGAGCACCAAAGCCACCATCGCCTCCACCATCGGCACCGCCCGCGGCAGCACACAGGGATCGTGGCGCCCCCGCGCCGCCAAGACCGTCTCCTGCCCGTCGAGGGTGACCGTGCTTTGGGGCTGGCGAATGGTGGCGGTGGGCTTGAAGGCCACCCGCAGGACGATATCTTCCCCGTTGCTGATGCCCCCCTGGATGCCGCCGGAGCGGTTGCTGCGGGTGCGCCAGCCGCTGGGGGTCATGTAAAACTCATCGTTGTGCTGCTTGCCCGTCAGGTAGGTGCCGGCAAACCCCGACCCAATCTCAAACCCCTTGCTGGCCGGCAGCGACATCACCGCCTTGGCCAGGTCGGCTTCTAGTTTGTCAAACACGGGGCAGCCCAGCCCGCGGGGCACATTGCGGGCCACGCACTCCACCACTCCCCCGAGAGAATCCCCTTCCCGCGCCGCTGCTTCGATTTTCTCAATCATTGCCGCCGCCGCTTCTGGGTCGGGGCAGCGGACAATGTTGGCTTCCACCTGCTCGGCTGTTACTGAGCTGGGATCCACCTGCGCCTCCACGTCTTTGACCCGCTGCACATAGGCCAGGATCTCCACCCCTGCCGCCAGACGCAGGATCTTCTTGGCAATGGCCCCGGCGGCCACCCGGCCAATGGTCTCCCGCGCCGAGGCCCGTCCTCCCCCCTGCCAGTTGCGGATGCCGTACTTGGCCTGGTAGGTGGCATCAGCATGGGAAGGGCGAAAGGTGGTGGCCATTTCGCGGTAGTCCTGGGGGCGGGCGTCCTGGTTGCGCACCAGGATGTGGATGGGCGTGCCCAGCGTAAAGCCCTGGAAAACCCCGGAGAGGATCTCGCAGCGATCCGCCTCCTGGCGCGGCGTGGTGATGGAGCTCTGGCCGGGGCGGCGCCGATCCAGCTCCGCCTGGATGTCGGCCTCGCTCAAGGGCAGCCGCGGTGGGCAGCCGTCCACCACCACCCCCACCGCCCCCCCGTGGGACTCACCGTAGGTGGTGACGCAAAACAAGACGCCGAAGGAGTTGCCGTTGGCCATGGGATCCCTGGGTTGCCAAGAGGTAGAGAAGCTGCCCGCTCCGTTTGCGCTAGCAGGACAGAGTCCTTGGAGGCCTGAGCGAGCTCTAGGGTTGGGGATAAAAAGCCCCCAAGCGACTGTTTTCTATTCTGCACCAGGGAACTGCCGAGCAGCGCGGTGCAACTGACGGCAGCCGGCGATCCCCCGCAACACCAGGTGGGGATCCCAGTGCAGTTCCCTGTCCAGGGGGCGCAGGTGGGCGTAGAGCAGCTCGCCATCGCCGCCGGTTACTAGCAGGGGCCCCTGGGGAAAGCGGCGCCGCCAGTCGGCGATGAAGTCCTGCAAGCCGGCCAGCAGGGTGTGGAGAATGCCGCTGCGGATGGCAGCCCCAGTGTCCCTGGCCCAGCGGGGGGGCAAGGGATCCGCTGCCTCCCACTCCACTTTGGGCAGGCGGGCGGTGTGGTCGGCCAGTGCCTGTGCCTGCAGCCCTAGGCCGGGCAGGATCGCCCCTCCCAGCAGGGATCCCTCCGGGTCAGCCCCCGTCAGGGTTAGGGCGGTGCCGGCGTCGATGACCAGACAGGGCCAGCCGTAGTGGATGCCGGCAGCCCAGACGGCCAGCGCCCGATCCAGCCCCAGGCCGGGGTAGGGATCCCGCAGCGGCACCTGGGAGAGTCCAAGGCAATGCACCCACGGGGATCCCGGCGGCAAAGGGGCAGAGCCAACGGCAGCCAGCCACAGCTCCGTCTCTTCCGGCCAGGACAAGGGCCGGTGGGCAGGGAACTGTTCCACCTTGACCAAGGTCTCCCCCACAAACCAGCCCCAGCGCACGTGGGTGTTGCCCAGCACCGCCGCCAGCCACCGGTCGGGTTGGGCCTCAAAACTCATGCAGCAGCTCCGCCTCCACGCGAAACAGCTCCACTGGCTGATCCGCAGGGATCCCGGCCAACCTTTTGGCGGTGGAAAGCTGCCATTCCGTTGTCAGGGCTTCTCCGGGCAGCAACACCGCCCCCCGCGTGCCCGTGCGAATGAACAGGCCCATGCGGGTGGGATCCACCTGCTCCAGCGAGGGGATGGGCACCACCCGTCGCACGATGGCCACCTGGATGGACGCCGACTCCAGCTCCCCAGGTCGCAGGGGCGGATAGCGCCAGTCGCGGGTAACAGCCCCCACCGCTGCCCGGATGGTGGCCCTGGCCAGATCCTCGCCGCCGGGATCCAAGCTGCCCCAACAGCCGCGGGGCCGCCCCTCCCTGGTCACCGTAACAAAAACTCCCGCCGGGCGCCGCCAGTGGGGCGGGATCTCTTCTGGGGCGGGCAGCACCTGGCCAGTGGCGAAGTAGTGGGCGATGGCCTGCCGCGCCAGGGCCGGCAGCGTCTCAGGAAGGGGTGGCGGCTGGCCGGGAGCGGGGATCCCTGTCCCCTTCGCCTCTTCCTCCCTGGGGTCGACCAAGGCGCCTGCCCAGAAAGTCGTGGCCGGGGACGGGATCCCGCCAACGCGCCCGGAAACCTCTGGCTGGGATCCAACCAGCAGCACTAGCCCCGCCCCCAGAAACAAGGTCAGTAGGCCGAGCAGGCGAACGGCAAAGGTGGACATGGGCAGGGATCCCCTTGGCAAGGGAGAGAGGGTTGGCAACCCAACTCTAGGCTAGGCTACGCCCCCGCTGCTGCAGGTACTGGAAAACGGTGTTCAAGTCCTTGTCACCCCGCCCGGAGCAATTGACCACCACCCGCTGCTGGGGGCCAAGCTGCGGCGCCAAAGTCTTCAGGTAGGCCAGGGCATGGGCTGTCTCCAGGGCGGGGATGATCCCCTCCAGGCGCGACAGCAGCAGCAGCGCTTCCACCGCCTCGTCGTCGGTAACCGCGTAGTACTCGGCCCGCCCAATCTCTTTTAGGTAGCTGTGCTCCGGCCCTACGCCAGGGTAATCCAGGCCGGCGCTGATGGAATGGGCCTCCTGCACCTGGCCTTCTTCATCTTGCAACAGGTAGCTCATGGCCCCGTGCAAGACCCCAATGCGACCGCGGCTGAGGGTGGCGGCGTGGCGGGATGTGTGCAAACCCTCCCCGGCAGCCTCAATACCGATGAGCCGCACCTGAGGATCGCGGATAAACTCGTTGAACAGGCCCAGGGCATTGGAGCCGCCGCCCACACAGGCCAGCAACACGTCCGGCAACCCTCCCCATTTCTCCTGACACTGCTGCCGCGTCTCCTGGCCAATGACATCGTGAAAGGCCCGCACCAGCTTCGGGTAGGGGTGGGGCCCGGCCACCGTGCCAATGACGTAGTGGGTGGTCTCCACATGGGTTACCCAGTCGCGGATGGCCTCGGAGAGGGCATCTTTGAGGGTGGCCGTGCCGGCTTCCACCCCGCGCACCTCAGCGCCCAACAGGCGCATCCGCTGCACGTTGGGGGCCTGCCGCTCCATGTCCAGCGCCCCCATGTAGATGACGCATTCCAGGCCGAAGCGGGCGCACACCGTTGCCGTGGCCACCCCATGTTGGCCGGCGCCGGTCTCGGCGATGATCCGCCGCTTGCCCATGCGCACCGCCAGCAGCACTTGGCCGAGGGCGTTGTTGATCTTGTGGGCGCCGGTGTGGTTGAGGTCTTCCCGTTTGAGGTAGATCTGGGGGCCGCCGTAGTGTTCGGTAAGCCGCTGGGCAAAGTAAAGCGGGCTGGGCCGCCCGACAAAATCCCGCAACAAGCTGTGCAACTCGGCGCGAAACTCGGGATCCTGCCAGTGCCGCTCAAAGGCTTCCTCCAGCTCCGTCAGGGCGCTCATCAGGGTTTCCGGTACAAAGCGGCCCCCAAACGGCCCAAACCGGCCCTGGGGATCCGGGCGCACCTGCGGGTCAAGGGGATCCCAAGCAACAGCGTGGGCAGCAGCAAGAGGAGTTGAGGTCATGGCAAATCTGTTGGTGCGGGCTGGGCAGCCGGCAATAGGAGACAGTCCTCCCTATTTTACAAAAGTCGGAAACGCGGGAAGGCGACTATTTGCCGCCCTAGAGGGTGGGATCCCGCCAAAACCGGCTTTGAATAGGGGACTTCCAGGGATCTTTAGGATGAGGCCGTCTGATTTTGGGGAGCGGCCTTTATGGACAAGCATCTGCAAGAGTTGCTCCAGCAAGAAGATCAAAAGCGCATAGACGAAGAACTACGCCGCACCTATGCCCTTTCTCAAAAGTCTCAGGGAGTGGCAATCTTTTTGTCGTTATTGCTGGCTTTTGCAGCCTACATTTATACGCGGCGATGGAAAGCGCTGATGGTCTTTTTGGGGTGGTGCATTTTTGTAAGGACTCCGTCCCGCTGACGCGAACGGCGTGTTGTTTGGCGACGAAGAAGGAGAAGTTTCTCTCCCTGGACTTTTTCTGG
>NZ_JANSJH010000006.1:39334-51293 GCF_047462495.1 Synechococcus sp. H55.2
GGGAGAGGGGTTGGGGGTGAGGGATCCCTTTGCCAGCAGCAGTTTAGAAAAAAGGAGCCTAGAATAGCCGCAGATCCGAAAAACTCGAAACCATGAGATCTGCTGCTTGCTTAGCCTGTCTGCTCGCCGCTCTCTTTGTGGGAAAAGGGATCCCGGCTCTGGCCTCACCCGCTCTTTTGGTACTGGCCCAGTCAAGTTTTCAGCCCTACATCAATGCCCGCTTTGGCTATCGCCTCGACTATCCGGCCGATTTTGTCCCCCAAGGGGAATCCGATAGCGGCGACGGTCAGGTGTTTGTCGGCGAAGAGGGGGCTGAGCTCCGCGTTTGGGGTGGGTACAATATTTTTCAAGCAACGCCCGCCAGCGCCCTGCAAGAGGAGTTGCAGCGCAGCCGAGAAAGCGGACGCCGGGTTACCTATCAAGTTGCCGGTCGGGATTTTTTCGTGGTCTCCGGCTACGAGCCAGGCAGCTTGCGGATTTTCTATCTCAAAAAGCTTGTCCGCCCCTCTCTAGAGGCTGGCTTTGAATTGGTCTATCCGGCTAGCCGGCGCGAGCGCTACGACCGGGATGTGGAAGCCATAGCCCGCTCCCTGCGCTTTGGGGATCCCTGACCCAGGCCCCAGTTGGGGCATGATCATAGGGATCCCTGGCAAAACCCAATGGCCGAGAGACCGCTGGACAGTTGGCTGCGGGAACGGATGCAAGCCGTTGGCCTTTCCTCATGGCAGGCCTTGCAAGCTCAAGCAGGGATCAGCCGCCGCGCCCTCGATCAGGTGCGTCAAGGGCGGTGGGGATCCCTGCGCCTGGAGCAACTGCAAAAGTTGGCTGCCGCTCTCCGGTGGGATGTGGGATCCCTGCTTGGCGGCGGAAGGGGCTCTGACAATGCAGAGGCAATCTTCTCCCTGCTGCAGCCGCTGCTGACCAGCTACCCCACCGTCCGCGAGATTGCCCGGCGCAAGCCGGATTGGCCGGCCCAGAACGTGACGGCTCTGTTCCGGTCGCTGGATGCCCTGCTGCAGCAGTGGGGGTATGAAGCCATCGGCAGCCCTCTTGAATCTGTCCCCTTCGACCCGCAACTGCACCAGCCGGATCAGCCGGACATTCGGCCTGGGGATCCTGTCTATATCCGCTTTGTCGGCTACCGCTGCGGCCAACGCATTCTTTGCCCGGCCAAAGTTAGTCGCTCCCTGCCCGGAGGATTGAGCTGATGGCACCCGTCCCCAAAGCGACGCTGGCTATTGATTTTGGCACCAGCAATACGGTTGTGGCGGTTTGGGATCTTGGACAAGAAGCGCCCCGCCTGCTCAGCCTTCCCGGCCTCTCCCGCCCCGGTTACGCGGCCATTCCCAGCCTGGTCTACGTCAAGGGAAAAGGCCAACTTCTGGTGGGAGAAACCGTGCGCGCCGGGCGCTGGGGGGCAGTGGATCCGCAGCGCTTGTTTCAGGGCTTCAAGCGGGATCTGGTGGCGGAGTTTGTGCCCCCGCCGCGAGTTCTGGATGGGGAGCGCTACGATGCCGAGAGGGTGGCCCAGGCTTTTTTGCAGGCGGTGATGGAAGCCATCCAACAAGAATACCCGCAGCCGCAACAGGTGGTGTTTACAGCTCCCGTCGGCTCTTTTGAGCGCTACTTAAACTGGCTGCGGAGGGTGGCCGGGGATCCCATTCAGATTGTGGACGAGGCCACTGCTGCTGCCCTGGGCTATGCGGTTGGCCAGCCGGGATCCCTTGTGCTGGTGGTGGATTTCGGTGGCGGCACCTTGGATCTCAGCCTGGTGCGCACCCTTCCCCCCCAGCCGGGCAACCCCGTCCTCAAGGCAGAGGTAATCGCCAAGGCAGATGCCTACGTGGGCGGATTGGACATCGACATCTGGATTGCCGAATACCTGCTGGGGCAACTGGGGCTGAGCCGGCAGCAGCTGGGAGCCCTGAGCTGGATTACCCTTTTGGAGCAGGCAGAACAGCTCAAGATCGCCCTTTCTGCCCAGCCCAAGGCGGTGGGCAGTTGGTTTGACGACGAGGCCCTAACTGCCTATGAGCTGCAGTTGGATCGGCAGGTGCTGGAGGAGATTCTAGAAACCCACCAGCTCTTGGATCAAATCCGCCAGTGCCTAGACGATGTGCTTCTCACTGCCCAGGCCAGGGGAGTGGGCAAAGGCCAAATTGAGCAGGTGCTCCTGGTGGGAGGCAGCTCCCAACTGCCGGCAGTCCAAGAGCTGCTCCGCTCCTACTTTGGCAAAAAGAAAGTCCGCTGCGAACGCCCCTTCGACGCTGTGGCCTTGGGCGCCCTGCAGGTGGGCCGCCAAGTTAAGCTGGAGGATCGCCTGCACCACAGCTACGCCATCCGCCTCTGGGATCCCTTGCAAAAAAGCTATATCTACTACCCTCTGTTTGAGCGGGGCAGCCCCTACCCCTGCCGACGCTCCGAGCCCTTGATCTTGCAGGTGGCCAACGACGGGCAAACCGAAATTCGCCTCGATGTGGGAGAAGTGGCTCAGGTGGCCCAGGCCGAGGTGGTTTACGACGAGCTGGGGCGCATGAGCAGCCGCCAACTCACTCGACAAACCGATTTTCGATCCCTGGCCCCTGGCGCCGAGCCGGCTTGTCTGGCCCGCCTGCAACCCCCAGGCCGGGCAGGAGAAGATCGCCTCAAGGTGGAATTTGCCGTCGATGCCTCGCGGCGGCTGCTGGCCACTATCTTCGACTTGCAAACCCAGCAACTTTTGGTAGAGGCCCAGCCCGTAGCCACCCTGAGTTAGAGAGAGAAAGGCACTCAGCCTCTTGTCGCACCGAAACCCAAACAGCGCTATCTGGCCATCCTCCCCTCTCCCTCAGGGAGAGGGGCCGGGGGTGAGGGATGCCTCAGGGAGAGGGGCTGGGGGTGAGGGTAAATTTGAAACGACCATAACCCGATCGATTGGATGGGGATTTGATTGGGCCTAGCTTGAGCAATTCAGTATTTGAGAAAAAGCCTTGTTTTCGCCACCACCTCCCTCTTTTGCCCGTCCCCCCCTAGACTTTATCCCGCCGGCCTACAAGCCCTGGGTGCTGCGGCTTGTCCACGGGATCCTGCCGCTGCTGTTGCGGCTGAGGGTGCGGCCCTGGCTTCCTTCCGGCATTGCCAAAATCGAGGCTAGGGGCGTGCAGACCCTGGCGCAGCTCTACCACCAGTTTCAGGCGGGCCAGATCCGGCTGATCCTCGCTTTCCGCCATGTGGAGGTGGATGATCCCCTGGTGGGCCTCTACGTGCTCTCTCGCCTGGTGCCGCAGGCTGCCCGTCGCCAAGGGATCCCCCTCCGCAAACCCATTCACGCCCATTTTCTCTACGACCGGGGCATGCCTCTTTGGGGTGGCGAGTGGCTAGGGTGGCTTCTGTCTCGCCTGGGCGGGATCCCTGTGCATCGGGGACGGCGGGTGGATCGGCTGGCGCTGGCGGCGGCGCGGCGCCTACTGCTGGACGGCCCATTTCCTTTTGGGATCGCCCCGGAAGGGGCCACCAATGGCCACAGCGAGCGGGTCAATCCTCTGGAGCCGGGAACGGCGCAACTGGCCTTTTGGTGCGCCGAAGACCTGGCCAAAGCCGGTCGTTCGGAAAAGGTGGTTGTGGTGCCCATCGGGATCCAATATCGCTACCTAAAGCCCTCTTGGAAAAAGCTGGAGCGCCTGCTAAGCCACCTCGAGCGCCTCAGTGGCCTGACGCCGCCGGCGGCTCCCAAGCCTTCCGCAAACCGCCACTGTGCTCAGCGGATTTGTGGCCTGGCCCACCACCTGCTGGCCCAGATGGAAACGTTTTACGGCCTTCCCCCTCTTCCTTCTGGGGCGCCTTTCAACGCCCGCCTGGAACGGCTGCTCCACACGGCGCTGCAGACAGCCGAGACCTACTTTGGTCTGTCTCCCCAAGGGGACTGGAACAGCCGTTGCCGCCGCATCGAAGAAGCCGCCTGGACCCAGATCTACCGAGAAGAATTGCGGCATCCCGGATCCCTGGCCCCGCTGCAGCGGGGGTTGCTCAACTGGAAAGCCCAGCAGGCCACCCTCTACCTGCAGCACATGCGCCTGGTGGAAAGCTGCGTGGCCGTGCAAGAAGAGTACTTGCTGAGCAGGCCTTCTTTTGAGCGGCTGGCAGAAAGTGCCCTGATCCTGTTTGATGTCTTGGCCCGCCTGCGCGGCGATCCCTACCCGGCCCGGCCTCGCCTGGGTTGGCGAGAAGTTCAAGTTACGGTGGGGGATCCCATCTGGGTGAGCCAGCGGTGGGAACGCCAGTACCGCCAAGGCCGCCAGGAAGCCAGACAGGCAGTAGCCGAGCTAACTCAAGATTTGCAACTTGCTCTCGAGCGCATGATCTCTTGAAGCAGCAATAGGCCTGGCTGGCACAGTTGCCTGTGGTAGGGATGCGGAGCCCTTTCTCCATCTCCCCTCTCCCTCTGGGAGAGGGGCTGGGGGTGAGGGCGGATCCCCCTGGGAGAGCCGACTTTAGTCGGAGGAGTGTCAAGACCATCTATAAGCAATGGCTAGGCCAGTTGCTCCTTTGACGTAGTCAATGTCTTCGCGGAACTTTTTGAGCTCCTGCTTTTAGATTGCATAGGCAGCATCAAGGGCGGTGGTAGGGGAGCTGAGACGCTTTGGAAGTTCCCCTTTCCCAAAAGCAAGAAGACTCAACCTCGGTCGGGTGCTGCCCCAGCTTTTGGGAAGACAGCAGGGGGGATAGAAACAGCCGTTGCGCCAAGGTCTGCCCAAAAAGCAAGGGATCCCTAGAGAAGGGATCCCTCTTCTAAGACCAATTGAGACTAGAACAAATTAGTCGCGCTCAATGTACAAAAAGAGCACGGCCATGGTTACTGCCGGCAGCAGCCAACCGACAATGGGGACGAAAATCCAAGGAAGATAAGCAGCAGCGTAAGAACCGGTCATGGTTTTGCTCCTCTCCAGTGTCTTGACAAGCTTGACAACTAATTCACCAACCCTCGAAAGATGGCGTCGATCCCGGCAAAGTTCTCCAACAGGAAGTAGGCAGCAAAGACGCCACCCATGCCTCCCAAGAAAAATCCTGCCGTCAGATCCCCCCAGCCACGCGCCGTAGATAGAGGATTGGCTCCCGGCGTTTCCGGCTTGTTTCCAAAGGTAACACTGCCATACGCAGACATGCAGGCGGTTCCCAGCAACACAATCACCATGGCCGTGACCAGCCCACCCAAATTGGCCGCCTCAGGATAGTCGCGCAGCGGGCCCACCACGATTTCCGGCCCCACCAAGAAATAGCCATGCGCCAACCCAATCTCCAGCCCCCGCAACAGCGGCGATAGGCCAGGACGGTTGATGGGGAGATTGTTGATAAACAGACGGGTGACAGGAGAATCGCTAATAGGCGTCGAAAGATGCCCCTCGCAGGGATCGTCGTTAAAGGTGCGAATGTAATCCATGTCCGAAGGTCCTGCCTGGAATTTTGCGACTCATTCTACGAGGCTTAAGTTACGCTCTCGGCAACCCATACTCGGATCGTTAAAAAAGTTCACGCTCGCTTAACACAGAGATAGCTCCTCAGTTTGAGACTTTTCCCCGGCGCTCCACGCTGCTTCCGGGCTCTGACCCACCAGCAAACGCGAACCCCCCTGCGCAACTTACGGGGGGAGAAAAGAAAGGCTTAGACTCACCGGCTGGTGGTGAAGAACGAACGGCTTCACCTTGACCTTAAATTATCCTGAATTGCGGGGCTTTGGAACTCTTGTAGCCCCCTTCGTCGTCTCATGAGTCTGGGCAAGCGTTCTGCCCCCGTTCTCTTCCCAGCCTTTCACCCCATTGGCTGGCCTAGAAGTTTGATATCCTATCGGGGGGCTGCTGTTGAAGGTAGCGGCACTTGCCCTTCTTCCCCTGTGAGGCCGTTCGCGCAGGCGCGACGGAGTTCTGTATGCAAGCAACCCTCTCCATGACCGGTTCACTCCCTCAAACTAGGGAAGCCTCTCCCCTTCTGGAGACCCTGTTGGTGGTGGATGACGAGGATGCCATTCGGGAGACAGTTGCCCTGGCTTTGGAAGAACAGGGGTATCAAGTTTTACAGGCCGCCGATGGCCGGCAAGCGCTGGAGTTGGTGTATACGGCGGAGCGGCTGGATTTGATGATCCTGGATCTGATGTTGCCCAGCTTGAACGGCCTGGATCTCTGCCGGCTGTTGCGCAGGGAGGGCAACACGCTTCCCATTTTGATGCTGACGGCCAAAAGCAGCGAGACCGACCGGGTGGTGGGCCTGGAGCTTGGCGCCGACGACTACCTGACCAAGCCCTTCGGCATGCGGGAGCTGATCGCCCGCTGTCGCTCGGTGTTGCGCCGGCAGCAGCAGTCCCACCCCAGCGATGCCACGGTGCTCCGCTACGGGGATGTGTGCATGTTTACTCAGGAGTGTCGCGTGTTGGTGCGGGGTGTTGAGGTCAGTTTCTCCCCCAAGGAGTTTCGTCTGTTGGAGCTGTTTATGTCCAACCCCCGCCGCGTCTGGACGCGGGAGCAGCTTCTGGAGCGCATCTGGGGATCCGACTTTATGGGCGACAGCAAAACCGTGGATGTGCACATCCGCTGGCTGCGGGAAAAGTTGGAGCTGGATCCCAGCAACCCCGAGTATTTGGTAACGGTGCGCGGTTTCGGCTATCGCTTCGGCTAGTGTTCTGGGGTGTTTTGAGAGCCTCTCCCACGCCACTGGCGGGCAAAGGAGAGTGCCTCGGCACGGGTTTGGATCTGCCCCCAAGCCTGCGCCTCTTGCAGGGCTTGCAACAACTGACCTACCCAGGGGCCGGGTTTGGCCCCCAAGCTGTCCACCAGATCCTGGCCATCCAGCAGGGGCACCAGATGGGCCAAGGGATCCTGGGGATCTTCGTAGCGCTGAAGCCAAGACTCCAGCTTTTGGGGGTCGCCGCCCGTGGCTGCTGCCAACAGCGCCAGGCCGCCGAACAGGGATCCCGCCTGGTGATAGAGCCGCCACTGTTGCGCAGGGGTGGGGGAGTCGGCCAGAAGAGACTGGAGCTGAGGCAAGAGGTGGTGCAGCTTTTGGATGGCCCGCATTTCTGCGCGGCTGAAGCGCAGCCGTTCCAGCTCGGTTTCCACCACTGCTGCCGGGGTTCCCGCCGGATCCCACAGCAAGGCCGCCAGCACCGCCGCCAGCAGCCTGCTGCTCCCTTCGCGTGAGCGGTGCGGGGCACCTTCCGTCAAAGGTTGGGCCAGCTCTGCCAGGGTGCGGGGATACTGCCGTTGCCAGGTCTCGGCCCACCACCACACCGCTTGAGCTTGAAGGAAGCCCGGACTCTCCGCTTGCAAGCGGGGCAGCCAAGCCTGCAGCAACCCCGCCGCCACCGCCGCCTGCAGGTGGGCCAGCCCCGCCATCCCTGTTGCCAGCAGGGCCACCACCTCTGCTCGCACCCGTTCTGCCGCTACCTGGGCCAAAAGGGGGGCCCGCTCTCGGATCGCCTCCTCGGTGGCCGGATCCAGCGCAAACCCCAGTTGGGCCGCCTGGCGGTAGGCCCGCAGCAGCCGCACCGGGTCGGCGCTCAGGTTGTCGGGGTGTACCATGCGCATCCGGCCCTGGCGAATATCGGCTCGTCCGCCGGTGGGATCCAGCAGTTGCTCCCTTTGCAGATCCAAGGCCAGGGCATTACAGGTGAAATCCCGCTGCTCCAGATCCGCCTCTGGGGTGGGACCTGCCTGCAGCCCCACATCCACAGTTAACTTTGCCAACACCATACGGGCAATCTGCCGCTCGGCATCCAACACCACAAAGCCCGCCCGCAGCCGCCGCGCCACCCCCGCCGCCCACCCCACGGGATCCGCAGCGCACATCAGATCCAAATCCGCCGGCGCTTCCGCATCCTCGGCCCTGCCCCGCAGCCAAGCCAGGTAAGCATCCCGCAGGGATCCCCCTACCCAATAGCTCTCCGGCGGCAGCCACTTCTCAGGAAAAGGCAGCCATTTCCGGAAACAAGCCAGCAGCCATGGCAGGGCTTCGCTCATACGTTCTCGTTCGCGTCGGCGGTGTGAAGCACTTTATAGCTTAAACGGCAGGAAGCGCGGCCCCCCGCCCCTTAGAAGAGTGGGTGTCAGGGAGATTCTCCTACGGAACTGAACTATAGTAGGTACCAGAGCTTGCTGGTTCTTCCCAATAAAGACTGGAGCAACTGACCGTGGGGCTATTCAGCCGATTTTCCCGTGACATGGGCATTGATTTGGGCACTGCCAACACGCTGGTCTACGTGGCTGGGCGAGGCATTGTCCTACAAGAGCCCTCTGTGGTCGCCATCGACCAAAACACCAAGCAACCCCTGGCCGTGGGGGAAGATGCCAAAAAAATGTTGGGCCGTACTCCGGGCAACATTGTGGCGGTGCGCCCTCTGCGAGATGGGGTGATCGCCGACTTTGACACGGCGGAGATGATGCTCAAACACTTCATCCATCGCGTGCACGAGGGCCGCTACCTGATTGCTCCGCGCATTGTGATCGGGATCCCCAGCGGCGTAACCGGTGTGGAGCGACGGGCGGTAATGGAAGCGGCCCTGCAAGCCGGCTCGCGGGAGGTGTATTTGGTGGACGAGCCGGTGGCAGCAGCGATCGGGGCCGGCCTGCCGGTGCAAGAGCCCACCGGGAACATGATCATCGACATCGGCGGCGGCACCACCGAGGTGGCTGTCCTGAGTTTACAGGGGATCGTGCTGAGCGAGTCGGTGCGAGTGGCGGGAGATGAGCTGAGCGAAGCCATCATCCAGTACATGAAAAAAGTTCACAACCTCACCATTGGGGAGCGCACCGCTGAAGAGATCAAGATTCAGATCGGCTCTGCTTACCCGATTCAAGAGGAGCTGAGCATGGAAGTGCGCGGGTTACACCTGCTCTCCGGCCTGCCCCGGACCGTCACGGTGAAAAGCACCGAGATTCGCGAGAGCATGGCCGAGCCCCTCTCGGTGATCGTGGAAGCCATTAAGCGCACCCTGGAGCGCACGCCGCCGGAGTTGGCCGCCGACATCATCGACCGCGGCATCATGTTGGCCGGAGGGGGAGCGTTGCTCAAGGGCCTGGATGCTCTGATCAGCCATGAAACCGGCATCCTAGTTCACATCGCCCCCGATCCCCTCAGTTGTGTGGTGCTGGGTACTGGGCGGGTTTTGGAGGATTTTAAAACCTTGGGTCGAGTGTTGAGCGGCAGCTTCAAGGGCTAGAGGAGTTTTTCCCATCCCTGATTTGAGGTGTGAGTCGAGTGGGTCAGAGAGGTATCGCTTGAATCGGCTACGCCAATGGTGGAGGCGCCATGGTTTGGGGCTGCTCCTGTCTGCTCTAGCGATGGGGGCTGCATTAGGACTGCGCCAAACCCAAGGATCCCTGTTGGTGGAGTTGTACACTTGGATCACTGCCCCGGCCCGTCCGCCTGTGGATCCCGCCGCGGTGCTCAGCCAGGCTGCCACCCGTGAGCTGCAAGCCCTGGTAGCCGAGTTGCAGTACCAAAATCGCGAGCTGAAGCGGCTGCTGCAATTTACCGAGCAAATGCCCCAAGCGGGGATCCCGGCAGCCGTGGTGGGCCGCAGCGCCGATCACTGGTGGCAACAGCTCACCCTCAACCGTGGCAGCCGGCACGGAGTCAGGGTGGGAGATGTGGTCATGGCGCCGGGCGGGTTGATCGGGCGAGTCGAGTCGGTTACTCCCAATACCAGCCGGGTGCTCCTGATCAGCGATCCCACCAGCCGTGTCGGGGTGATGTTGAGTCGCAGCCGATACATGGGCATCTTGCGAGGTACGGGCACCCAAAGCGCTGTTTTGGACTTTTTCGACAAGGCTCCCAAAGTCGAGGTGGGGGATGTGGTGGTGACCGCGGGCCTCAGCAGCTTTTATCCAGCCGGGGTTGTGGTAGGAACGGTTCGAGCGGTCAACTTGGACGCCAGCCCTGCTCCTCAAGCCACTGTCGAACTGTCGGCGCCGCTGGGCCTCTTGCAATGGGCCTTGATCTACCGCTATGCGCAACCTTCTGCTTCTTAAGCTTGGGTCTTGCCTCAATTGGGTGGTGACTGCCCTCTCAGGGGTGCTGGCAGCGGTGGCCCCTTGGTGGCGAGGGCCGGGCTTGGAGCTGGCGGGCCTAACCCCCGATTGGCCCTTGATCTGGGTGGTGTGCTGGAGCGTGCGGCGCAAGGCTTGGCAGGGGGCTGTTGCCGGGATCACGCTGGGTTTTCTGCAAGATGCGCTGACCAGCCCTTGTCCTACCCATGCGCTGGGGCTGGCCGTAGTCGGGATCCTCACCGCCAAGTTGCAAAAACAACGCTACATGCAGGAAGACTTCATTTCGGTGGCCTTGATCGTCTTCGGTATGGTGGTGATCGCCGAAACCCTGATGGCGCTGCAATGGATGTGGCTCGTGGCCTCGCAGGGATCCGAGAATCTGGATCCAGCAGGAATGCAAACTTGGCTGGATGGATTGCAGTCTCTCAGCAGCACCGGCGGCGATGGCCCGCGTTCTCTGGAGAGCATCTGGTGGAACCATCAACGCAATGCCCTCACATCTGCCATTTTAAGTAGCCTGTGGGCACCTGCCCTCTATTGGCCCCTCAGCCGTTGGTGGCAATTTCAAGAGCGAGACCTAAGAGAGAGCTAGCTTCAGCTCCGACCCCCGTTTTCGCCTAAAATGACAAAGCCATCTGCGGCCCGCCGGCAATCTTGAGCCAACTGGCCGCATTGAGATTGGATGGATTCAAATTCAGTGGGAGGGATCCATGCCCCATACCATCGTCACCGACGTTTGCGAAGGCATTGCCGACTGTGTGGAGGCCTGCCCCGTCGCCTGCATTCACCCTGGCGACAGCAAAAATGCCAAAGGCACCGACTACTTCTGGATCGACTTTGCCGCCTGCATCGACTGTGGCATTTGCTTGCAGGTTTGCCCGGTAGAAGGCGCGATTTTGCCGGAGGAAAAGCCGCATCTGCAGCGAGTGCCCCGCTAGGCTGGTGGGCTGCTTCATTCTGCTTGCTAAGCTTTGATGGCCCTCTAGCCCAGAGAAGCCAAGGCCACAATGCCGCTGGTCAGCCAGCTCAGGGCCAGGATCCCTCCTAGGAAAGCCAAGGGGATCAGGCCCACCAGGCGCCACCACTCCAGATCCAGCGCCACCGCCGCCGCCCGCACCTGCCAAACCACAAACCACAGCAGTGCTGCAAAGCCCAGCAGGGATCCCGCCACGCCGCCCAAGGATTGGGCAGGCCCCAGTAGCAGCCACGGCAAACCGGCAAACCCCGTCAAGCACAGCAGCGCCGCAAAGGAAGGGGCGGCCCGCCCCAAGCAAAAGGCCAGCAACTGCAACAAAGCCGCCAAACCCACCCAGCCCAGGGATCCCATCAGTACCGCCAGTACCATGCTCGGCAGGCTTGCTCCGGAGCGGCGAATGACCTCCAGGATGTTAAGCAGCCCCACCACCCCAAAGGCTTGCCAGAGAACAGGCCGTTCCCGTAACGCCCGAAACGTGCGCTCCGGCAGAAACCAGGCGCCGTAGATGTTGTCTAACCAGGAATTGAGCATGGCCGGCAAAAAGTCAAGCTGCCTTTCATCTTAAGCCCTTGCTGAGCACTTGACAGGCACACCCCAAAAATGCGGTATGATCGACGAAGAATTCTGCGGCGTTGGTGACTGCCGTTATGTTTTTGCGATCGATACCCTTCGACAATTAGGATGGGAAGTGGATGTGAGAGCAGTAGGCCAAACTTGATTTGGAAACTATCGACAATCATCCCCGATATCCTACACTGGATTTTCCAGGTCGAAAACCACGGTAAAACGGCGCAACAGTATTCTCAAGAAGATCCTCGAAAGGGGATCTTTTTGCTGCTTGAAGGTTGCAGTTAAGTTTGTAGAGCCATTTCAAATGGCAATGAAACGTTTCTCTACGTCGTTATTGCTAGGCAAGGCTGTCCTATCCCTAACTCCCCTCTCCCTCTGGGAGAGGGGCTGGGGGTGAGGG
>NZ_JANSJH010000007.1:0-14049 GCF_047462495.1 Synechococcus sp. H55.2
AGCTCCGCCGAAAACGACATGCCCAGGCTCCTGGCCACCTGCTCCAAAGCTTCCCGACGCTTCTTCTCTAGATAGTCAGCTAGATAGACAACAAGCGCCAGAAGGCCGATAAGAAAAAACGAGAACAGAACAAAAATAAGCCATTCCATTGCAAACCCTCCCTCCAACCTCTAGACTTCGGCGCTCACACCCAGAATACCTGGGCAGGCGCAAAAAAAGGGGATCCCCACGGCAAAAGAAGGGATCCCGTTCCAAAACCTCATTCGAGAACGAATGTTTTGGATGAAAACCTCGATCAGGCGTCGAAATAGAGCGCGAACTCGTAGGGGTGAGGCCGCAGATTGATGGGGTTGATCTCGTTGTCGATCTTGTACTCGATGTAGGTCTGGATGAGATCTTCGGTAAAGACGCCTCCCTCCAACAAGAAAGCATGATCCTTCTGCAGGTTCTCCAAAGCGTCCAACAGGGATCCAGGTGTGGAGGGGATCTTGGCCAGCTCGTCCGGCTCCAGATCGTAGATATCCTTGTCGAGGGGCTCGCCGGGGTGGATCTTGTTTTTGATCCCGTCCAAGCCGGCCATCAACATGGCCGAGAAGGCGATGTAGGGGTTGCAGGTGGCATCCGGACAACGGAACTCCAGCCGCTTGGCTTTGGGATTGTTGCCGGTCACCGGAATGCGAATGGAGGCCGAGCGGTTGCCCTGCGAGTAGGCCAAGTTGACTGGCGCCTCAAACCCGGGCACCAAGCGTTTGTAGGAGTTGGTGGTGGGGTTGGTGAAAGCCAAGATCGCCGGAGCATGCTTGAGCAGGCCGCCGATGTAGTAGAGAGCTGTCTCGCTCAGGTTGGCGTAGGTGCCTTCGCTGTAGAACAAGGGCTGACCATCCTTCCAGAGGGACTGGTGGGTGTGCATGCCGGTGCCGTTGTCGTTAAACAGGGGCTTGGGCATAAACGTCACCGTCTTGCCGTGCTTGCGGGCCACGTTCCGGATCACATATTTGTAGACCATCATGTAGTCGGCAGCGGTGACCAGATCGGCGAAGCGATAGCCCAACTCCCCTTGCCCGCCGGTCGCCACCTCGTGGTGATGCTTCTCGATGGGCACCCCCAATTTGCCCATGGTCAGCAGCATCTCTGTGCGGATATTTTGGTGCGCATCGGTGGGCGGAACGGGGAAATAGCCCTCCTTGTAGCGAGGCTTGTAGCCGAGGTTGCCACCTTTCTCCTCACGGCCTGAGTTCCAGCGACCTTCAATGGAATCCACAAAGTAGTAGGCCGAGTTTTGAGTTTGGTCGAAACGAATATCCTCAAAAATGAAAAATTCCGCCTCCGGCCCGAAGTAGGCGGTATCGGCAATGCCTGTCGATCGCAGATAGGCGACGGCACGGGCAGCAAGGCTGCGGGGACAGCGGCTGTAAGGCTGGCCAGTGCGCGGCTCAACGATGCTGCAAGTCATGCTGAGGGTGGGCACCTCGAGAAAGGGATCGATCCAGGCCGTCTTGGGATCCGGCACCATGTACATGTCCGACTCGTTGATTGCTTTCCAGCCCCGGATGCTGGATCCATCGAAGGGGAGCCCCTCGGTGAAGGTTTCTTCCTTAATCATCGAGGTGTGGAAGGAGACATGCTGCCAGGTGCCGAAGATATCGACAAACTTGAGATCCACCATCTGGACATTGTTGTCCTGGATCATCTGAAGCACTTCTTGGGGCGTGGATGCCATCGCTCTCTCCTGATTGGGTTGCAGTTAAGACTGGGGAAATTGTGGCTGAAACAAATGGGATCCCAGCGGATGATCCCCGCGCCTCGACTTGGATGGGCCAAAAGCGCTCACCCATCCTAGAAAGGCCAACACCGGCATTTTGTAGCTTCTGATACAAAACTGGCCCGGCTCTGGCCTTCTGCCCAACTGATGAGACAACCTGGGCAAGACCTCTTGCCGCCAGCTCAGGATTAGGCCCGCCAGCAGTCCACACCTGCGTTCTAGATAGGCCAATGCCTCGGCTGCCCCAAGGGAGCGAAAATAGGACTGACGAGCCCCAGCCTCGCCCAGTTCGCCGAATCGTGTTAGGCTAAAGCGTAGTCATTATGAGTTTGATGTAATATCCCTGTTGCAGAAGGAGAGAGAGCGGATGACAGAGCAAAGTCGGATTGAGAATGTGGTGATTATCGGTTCTGGCCCTGCTGGGTTTACGGCGGCCATTTACGCCGGGCGCGCCAACCTGAAGCCAGTTGTGTTTGAGGGCTTCCAGGCGGGCGGGATCCCGGGTGGGCAACTGATGACCACCACCGAGGTGGAGAACTTTCCGGGCTTTCCCGAGGGCATCAGCGGCCCCCAACTGATGAAAAACATGCGGGCCCAGGCACAGCGGTGGGGGGCGGAGCTCTACCCCGAGGATGTCACCTTTGTGGATCTGAGCCAGCGGCCTTTTGTCGTCCGTTCTGACGAGCGGGAAGTGCGCACCCACAGCTTGATCATCGCCACCGGGGCCACGGCCAAGCGCCTGCACCTGCCCGGGGAGGAGACCTACTGGAACCGCGGCATGTCCGCCTGCGCCGTCTGCGATGGGGCCATGCCCATGTTCAAGGGGGTGGAGTTGGTGGTGATCGGCGGTGGCGATACCGCCTGTGAGGAGGCCACCTACCTGACCAAGTTTGGATCCCATATCCACATGCTGGTGCGCAGTGGCAAGATGCGGGCCAGCAAGGCCATGCAAGACCGGGTGCTCAACCACCCCAAGATTACGGTGCACTGGCACACCGAGGCGGTGGAAGTCCTGGGCGACGGCCAGCGCCTGACCGGGGTGAAGGTGCGCAACAACCAGACGGGCGAGATCCGGGAGATGGCGGTGGGCGGCCTGTTCTACGCCATCGGCCACAAGCCCAACACTGACTTGTTCACGGGGCAACTGGAGCTGGATGAAGTGGGCTACATTGTCACCCGCCCAGGATCGGTAGCCACCAGTGTAGAGGGCGTGTTTGCCGCCGGGGATGTGCAGGATCACGAGTTTCGCCAGGCCATCACCGCTGCCGGCACCGGCTGTATGGCGGCCATGTTAGCGGAGCGCTGGCTCTCGGAACACGGCCTGGCTCAGGAGTATCACGTCTTGCCCCAGAGCCATCCTAAACCCAGCTCTGCTGCCGCCCCGCCTGAGGCAGAGTTGGCGGAGGAATCTGCGGTTGAGGAAGCCAGCTTTGCGGAGAACGGCCACGAGGATCTGGATTTCAGCAAGACCTGCCATGAAGGGAGCTATGCCCTGCGGCGGCTCTACCACGAAAGCAATCGCCTGCTGATGGTCAAGTACACCGCTCCCACCTGTGCCCCTTGTCATGCCCTCAGGCCAATCTTGAACAAGGTCATCGAAGAGTTTGCCGACAAGCTGCACGTGGTGGAGATCGACATCGAGAAGGATCCGGAGATTGCCGAGGCAGGCGGGGTAGCTTGCACGCCGACGGTGCAGTTTTTCAAAAACAAGGAGCTGGTGGCGCAGGTGGTGGGCGTTAAGCCCAAGTCCCACTACCGAGAGGTGATCCAGGCCAATTTGTCTGAAGCAAGATCAGCTTGAGGTAGTCCCCCTCACCCCCAGCCCCTCTCCCAGAGGGAGCTGCCCTCACCCCCAGCCCCTCTCCCCAAGGGAGAGGGGAGCTAGGTGTTGTGGTAGGCGGCCTGCAGGGCGGCCAAAGAGACCGACAACAGGGGATCCCCTTCTGCCGTCGTCAAGGCCAAGGGATCGGCAGGGGATCCCACTTGTCCCAGCAGTTGCCACTGGCCGGGGAGCTGTGACTCTAAGTAGGCTTCCCAAGGAGAGCGCTGGGCTGGATTGACAGAAACGAGGATGCGGCTGGATCCCTCGCCAAACAGGGCCTGATCCCAGCGCAGGGATCCGGGAGCCAGAGAGACACTGGCGCCGCGGCCCCCGCTGAGGCAGGCTTCCGCCAGAGCCACGGCCAGTCCTCCCTCGCTACAGTCGTGGGCGGAGCGCACCCACCCCTGCCGGATGCCGTGGCGGCAGGCGGCTTGCACGCGCTTTTCCAGCTCCAGATCCACGGGGGCAGGCCGACCCGTGACCTTGTGGTAGATTGCCGCCAAATACTCGCTGCCGCCCAGACTGGTAACAGCCTGGGATCCCAAGAGGTAGATGAGATCGCTTTCTTGCTGCCACCCCTGGCCACAGACCAACTTCAAGTCCGGAATGAGACCGACCATGCCGATAACGGGGGTCGGGTAGATGGCCTGGGATCCCTTCTCGTTGTAGAGGGAAACGTTCCCCCCTGTTACCGGTGTCCCTAGGGCACGGCAGGCCTCCCCAATCCCCCGACAGGCCAGGGCCAACTGCCAGTACACCACCGGGTTTTCCGGGTTGCCGAAGTTGAGGTTGTCGGTTACAGCCAAGGGCTCCGCCCCCACGCAGGAGAGGTTGCGGGCGGCTTCGGCCACCGCGGCTTTGGCCCCCTCGTAGGGATCCAAATACACCCAGCGGCCATTGCCATCTAGGGTGGCAGCAATGGCCTTGCGGGCAGCCTGCAGGGGTGGCACCTCGCCGACGCCAAACTTTTGCGAGCGGATGCGGATAACCGCTGCATCTCCCTGCCCCGGCCAAAGGACAGTGTTGTTTTGCACCTGGTGGTCATATTGGCGATAGATCCAGGCTTTGCTGGCCAGGGTGGGGCGGGCCAAAAGCCGCAGCAGCACCTCTTGCCACGTCAGGGTTGCCTGATCGAGGTGGATCCCTTCGCGAGTGCAGGGGGGTAGGGTGGCGGGATCCCACTGCCACGCTGCCTGGACGTACTCCGGTGGCTCTGGCAGCAGCGGGCGGACGTAGACGGGGGTCTCTTCGGCCAAGGCCCGCGCCGGCACTTGCACCACGCAGGATCCGCGGTGCCAGATCTCCACCAGCGGCTCGGCAATGACTTCTCCGGCCACGCTGGCCTGCAGGCCCCAGCGGTGGAAGATCTCCATCACCTCCGCCTCGCGACCTTTTTGCACCACCAGCAGCATCCGCTCCTGGGACTCCGAAAGCAGGTACTCCCAGGCGGCCATGCCGCTTTCCCGCGCCGGCACCCGGTCGAGATCAAAGCGGATCCCTACGCCGCCTTTGGCGGCCATCTCCGCCGTGGAGCAGGTGATCCCGGCCGCTCCCATGTCCTGGGCGGCCACCACGGCTCCCGTGGCAAAGGCCTCCAGGCAAGCCTCGATGAGACATTTGCCCAGAAAGGGATCCCCCACCTGCACCGCCGGCCGATCCTGCTGGGAGTCCTCCTTGAGCTCGGCGCTGGCAAAGCTGGCCCCGCGGATCCCGTCCCGCCCCGTGGGGGCGCCCACGTACAAGACCGGATTCCCCACCCCCCGAGCTGCCGATTTCACCACCGCCGGCGTCTCCAGCAGCCCCAGAGCCATGACGTTGACCAGGGGGTTGCCACTGTAGCAGGGATCCACGGCCACTTCCCCCCCCACCGTGGGCACCCCCACGCAGTTGCCGTAGTGGGCGATCCCCTCCACCACCCTGGCCATGAGGCGGCGGTTGCGGGGATCCGTCAGCGGCCCAAAGCGCAGGGAGTTGAGCAGGGCAATGGGGCGGGCGCCCAGGGTAAAGATATCGCGCAGGATGCCTCCCACGCCGGTGGCCGCTCCCTGGAAGGGCTCAACCGCTGAAGGATGGTTGTGGGATTCAATCTTAAAGGCCAGCCAGTCCCCATCCCCCAAATCTATGACGCCGGCATTTTCCCCCGGCCCCACCACCACCCGCTCGCCCGTAGTGGGAAAGTTTTTCAGCAGAGGGCGAGAGTTCTTGTAGCAGCAGTGCTCCGACCACATCACCCCAAACATGCCCAGCTCGGTGGGGTTGGGATCCCGGCCCAGTTGCTGCTGGATCTGGTGATATTCCTGGGGGGAGAGGCCGTGGAGCGTCAGCTCTTCAGGAGTAGGGGGCATAGGCACCAAGGTTAAGTCAACAAAGCCGGCCCCAAAAGACGGGCCTGGCGTTCTTCCAGTATGCGACGCAGGCGGGGCCACTGCTGCAGCTGTGGGTCTTGGGCAATGAGCTGCTCTGCTGCCTGGCGGGCCAACTGCAGCACCTCTTGGTCATCCATGAGGCTGGCCAGAGCAAAATCGGGCAGTCCCGACTGGCGGGTGCCCATCACCTCCCCAGGGCCGCGGAAGCGCAGATCCATCTCGGCAATGAAAAAGCCATCGTGGGACTGCTCCAGGACTTTTAGCCGGCGCAGGGCCTCTTCGCTTTGGGATCCCGTCATTAAAATGCAGTAGGCCTGGTCGGATCCCCGCCCCACCCGCCCCCGCAGTTGGTGGAGCTGGGAGAGGCCAAAGCGCTCAGCATGCTCCACCAGCATCACCGAGGCGTTGGGCACATCCACCCCCACTTCCACCACTGTGGTGGAGACGAGGATATCCAGCTCCCGCCGGCGGAAAGCTTCTATGACGGCGTCCTTCTCGCTGCTGGTCAGACGCCCGTGCAGCAGGCCCACCCGGAACTGGGGGAAGACCTTCTCCTGCAGGCGCTGGTGTTCCTCAATGGCGGACTTGAGATCCAGCTTCTCGGACTCTTCAATCAAAGGCAGCACTACGTAGGCCTGCCGCCCCTGGGCAATCTCCCGCTCCATCAGCCGCACCACCTGCAGGCGATCCCCCGGTCGAGCCACCACCGTGTGCACCGGCTTGCGCCCCGGGGGCAACTCGTCAATTTGGGTAACATCCAGATCCCCGTGCAGGGCCAGGGTAAGGGTGCGGGGGATGGGGGTGGCCGTCATGGTCAGGACATCGGGGTGATCCCCTTTCTGTTGCAGGGCAGCCCGCTGTTCGACGCCAAAGCGGTGCTGCTCGTCGATAACCACCAAGCCCAGGTTGCGAAACTGCACCGCCGGCTGGATGAGGGCATGGGTGCCAACCACTAGGGGCAGCTCCCCGGTCTGCAACTGCCGTAGGATCTCGCGCCGCTTGGCGGGGGGTGTGGAGCCGGTCAAAAGTTCCACAGGCACTTGCAGTTGGCTGAGCCACTCCACCAGCTTGCGGTAGTGCTGCTCGGCCAAGACCTCCGTGGGAGCCATGAGGGCCGTCTGCCAGCCCGACTGGATGGCCGCCAGCAAAGCCGCCACCGCCACCACAGTTTTGCCGGATCCCACATCCCCCTGCAGCAGGCGGTTCATGGGCAAGGGATCCCGCAGATCCGCCAGGATCTCGTCGATGGCCCGCTGCTGGGCAGCGGTCAGCTGGAAGGGCAGGATTTGGTAGAAGCGGTCCAAGAGCTCTCCTCTAGCTGGCTGGTAGCGGGGGACAGCCTGGGCCTGGGCGCGGTAGCGCTGCCGCCGCTGCAAGAGGCTAAGTTGCAGGTAGAAAAACTCGTCGAACACCAGCCGCCGCCGGGCCTGGGCCAGCAGCTCTTGCGTCTTGGGAAAGTGGATCTGCTGCAGGGCAAGGGGCAAGTCCAACAGCTGCAACTGCCGCTTCAGGTGCTCCGGCAAGGGATCCTCCACCAAGGCGGCTGCCGGCAGGGCAAGCTGGATGGCTTTGCGCACCAGATCGGCGGGGATCCCTTCTGAGAGGGGGTAAACGGGTAGGATCTTGCCCAACCTCTCCAGATCCTCGCCCTCTCCCCCCAGCACCTCCAGTTGCGGGTTCTCCAGTGTCAAGCCCAAGCGGCCCTTTTTCACCAGACCGCTGGCCGCCACCACTGCCCCCTTGGGGTATTGCCGCTCCAGGGCCGCCTGCCAACTGCGCTGGGCAAATTGCCGCCCGCTGTAGAAGCGGCTGAGGGTGACTACGCCGCTTTTGTCGGCAAGCTTGAGGTTGAAGATGGTCAGCAAGGGGTTTTTGGGGCTGGTAAAGCAACTGCAGCTTTTCACCGTCCCCACCAGGGTAACCGTCTCCCCCACCTTGGCCTGGCGGATGAGCACGCGGCGGGAATAGTCCAGGTGATCCCGTGGGAAGTAGTAGAGGGCATCGCGCACAGTGTGCAGGCCCAGTTGCGCCAGTTTCTCCGCCGACTTGGGGCCAATGCCCTTGAGAAATTGCAGCGGCTGCTCCAAACTAAGGCCCTTGGGCAGGGGCAAAGCAGGGCTGGGTGGAGCAGAGTGGGCTTGTTCTTGCTGGCGACGCAGCCGCTCCAGCCAGCGGCGGGTTTCCGCCACCAGGTGCTGCCGCTCCGGCAGCTCTAGCTGGGGGTAGAGGCGATAGCGGGATCCCAGTTCTTTCCACCGCCGTCGCTCTTCCCCATCCAGGATCCAGCCAGCGGGGGGATCCTGGCCAAACACGCTCTGCAAAAATTGGGAGAAGGTCTGCTCTCGCCCCCGCAGGTCGGTAAACCCCACCTCCGCTTCCAGAGAAAGGGCGCGCTGAACCCGCTGTAGATCCACCTGGCTCAAGTTGCTTCTGGGTTGGCTGCCGGTAGTATCCTTTATCCAACTTTAGCCAATGGCAAAGCGTCCCAGGCGCAGCCCCTGGGCCTCAACTCAAAAGGGCCTGCTCTATAGGACAGGCCCCCGGATCCAGAGCAACCTTATTCTTCCAGATGGAAACTAGCTGCGGGCCAGGGCGGATCCCAGCAGCACGGCCATCACTGCCGGCACCAGGGCAATGGCCAGGATGGTGAAAACTTGCGCGTCGGTCATAGCCAACTCCTAAAACAAACCCAGTGCTGTAAACCTGCCCCTCACTTTACCCCGGCTGGTGACCAGACCTGGGGCCCAAAAACATTCTTTACAAAGCGGCCTTTGGTTCTGCGCTTAGCCGCTGCGGGATCCCCTGGCCTGTGTTACGATGTTGCTTCGCAACGCTGTTGCGACCGCAGGGTAATTCTGGCCTTTTTTTCTTTGCAACGTTTGCTCTTGGCGTCACCATGGTAGCCGCCCCCCACAGCCTAACCACTCCCCGGGACAACCTGGCCATTTTGGCCGAAACGGATCCCATCGTCTACCGCCTCATCCAGCAAGAACTCAACCGCCAGCGGGATCACCTGGAGATGATTGCCAGCGAGAACTTCACCTCGCCGGCCGTCCTGGCGGCGCAGGGCTCGGTGCTTACCAACAAGTATGCAGAGGGGCTGCCCGGCAAGCGCTACTACGGCGGCTGCGAATTTATCGACGAGATCGAACAACTGGCCATCGACCGCGCCAAGCAACTGTTTGGGGCGGCCCACGCCAATGTCCAGCCCCACTCCGGTGCCCAGGCCAATTTCGCGGTTTTCTTGGCTCTGCTGCAGCCAGGAGACACGATCATGGGCATGGATCTGGCCCACGGCGGCCACCTCACCCACGGCTCGCCAGTTAATGTCTCCGGCAAGTGGTTCCGCGTGGTGCACTATGGCGTGGATCCGCAGACGGAGCGGATTGATTTTGACCAGGTGCGGGATCTGGCCCTGCAGCACCGGCCTAAGCTGATTATCTGCGGCTACTCCGCCTACCCGCGGACAATTGATTTTGCTGCCTTCCGCGCCATTGCCGATGAGGTGGGGGCCTATCTGATGGCAGACATTGCCCACATTGCTGGCCTGGTGGCCACTGGGCACCACCCCAACCCCGTGCCCCTCTGCGATGTGGTAACCACCACCACCCACAAGACGCTGCGGGGGCCGCGCGGGGGGCTGATTCTCACCCGCGACCCGGAATTGGGCAAAAAGCTGGACAAGGCGGTGTTCCCCGGCAGCCAAGGGGGGCCTTTGGAGCATGTCATTGCCGGCAAGGCAGTGGCCTTTGGAGAAGCCCTGCAGCCCAGCTTTGCCCAGTACTCCGCCCAGGTCATTGCCAATGCTCAGGCACTGGCAGCAACGCTGCAACGACGGGGCATCCGGTTGGTTTCGGGGGGCACCGACAACCACCTGATGTTGCTGGATCTGCGCTCGGTCTCGGCAGTGCTGGAGAAAAACGGAGCGGCGGATCCGGTGATGACGGGCAAGCGGGCGGATCGCCTGATGGAAGAGATCCACATTACTGCCAACAAAAACACCATCCCCTTTGACCCGCAGCCGCCCTTTGTGGCCAGCGGCCTGCGCCTGGGATCCCCGGCCTTGACCACCCGCGGCCTGGGCGCAGCAGAATTTGAGGAAATTGGGGAAATTATTGCCGATTGCCTGTTTCAACCGGGGGATCTGGCTGTGCTCGAAAACTGTCGCCGGCGAGTGGCCCAGCTCTGCCGCCGTTTTCCGCTCTACCCCCAGTTGGGATAACCGCAGTCCTCTCCGCGGCTTGCCATGCCCTACTTGGTTGCCTTTCTCGCTGCTGCCTGTGTGGTTCTGTGGGCAACCCCAATGGTGAAGGCGGTCGGGATCCGCAGCGGCCAGTTGGATTTTCCCGATGAGCGTAAGATCCACCGGCAGCCGATGGTGCGCCTGGGGGGAGTTTCCATCTTTTTCGGCAACCTGGTGGCGCTGCTCTTGCTCTGGGGAGCAGGGGCGTTCGCGGGGCTGCGCACCGAGCAAGAGTACGAGATCTGGGGGGTGACGATCGGCGGCGTTTTGTTTTTTTTGATTGGCCTGGCCGACGATCTGTTTCAGTTGTCGCCCTTTTCCCGCCTGGCGATGCAGTTTGGGGTGGCTGCCGCCGCCTGGGGAGTGGGGGTGCGCATCGAGTTCATTAATCTACCGGGGATCGGCATCTGGCCCTTCCCGGTGTGGCTGAGCCTGCTGATTACCCTGCTGTGGCTGGTGGGGATGGCCAACGCCATCAACTTCATGGACGGCCTGGATGGCTTGGCGGCAGGGGTGTCAGGGATCGCGGCAGTCGTGATGCTGATGGTAACGCTGCTGCTGGATCGGCCGGCGGCGGCCATGCTGGCGGCAGCCTTGGCAGGGGCCTGCCTGGGCTTTTTGCGCTACAACTTCAACCCGGCTCAGATCTTCATGGGAGATGGGGGAGCCTACTTTTTGGGCTTTACCCTGGCCGGGATCGGGGTCATTGGGGTGGCCAAGGGGGTGACCACGCTGGCGGTGGCCCTGCCGTTTTTTATCCTCGCCGTGCCAATCCTGGATATGTCTGCCGTCATCCTCAAGCGGCTGGCCAGGGGCAAGTCCCCCTTTCATCCCGACAAGGGCCACTTGCACCATCGCCTGCTCAAAGCCGGCCTGTCGCAGCGGCATTCAGTGCTCTTGATCTACGCCATGACCCTTTGGGGGGGATCCCTGGCCTTGGCCTTGGCCGGCCTGCCGGCAGGGGGCACCTACCTGGGCGGCGCCTCGCTGCTGTTGGCGGGAGTAAGCTGGGGGGCCTGGCAACGCCAGCGTCGGCGGCAACGGTCTTCTGAGGATGCAGAGGTTCAAGCAGCAGATCCAATTAACTCAAAAAAGGATTAAGCCCAGCTTGTTCCCAGCCGCCCGCCTGCCTAGACTGGAAGAGATCTCCTCTGCCGCCTTGATGATGCGTCCTACACCGGAGCTGGCGGCCCTTTTGCGCCGCACTGCTGATCGCCTACAGGCCCAGCACTGGGGCTTTTGGGATCGCGAGTACTGCTGGCGGGATAGTACTCGCTGCAATTGCGGCCTGCTGGTGCGGGAAGCCCTGGGCTGGAATCAGCAGCAGCTTAGCCTGCGCATCCACCGCGGCACCTGGCGCTCCATTGCCCAAACGGCCTACCGCACTGCTGCCCTTGTCCTGAGGGATCCCTGGGAAGCCCAGTGTGAGACCACGGGCCTGCGGCTGGGATATGTGTTTGAGAAGATGGCAGAGCTGGGGTTTGACCGGCCGGAAGACTTTGCCGCCCTGGAAGAGCTGAGCGATCCGGTTATCCTGGCCCGCCTGGCTGCAAAAGGGGTGGAGCCGCTGCGGCGCGACCAGGCAATTCATGTGGCCCTCTACATGCGGGAGCTAGCCGACTGGATTGAGGAACAACTGCAGGCGCAAGCTCAGCTCAGCCACCTGACCCAACCTCTGCCCAAAGCCAAAGCACCAGAGGTGGGCGTCCGCCAGCCGCTACACCTGCGGTGAGGTTGCCTACAAAGCGCTCTGGTGCCCTCACCCCCAGCCCCTCTCCCAAAGGGAGAGGGGAGATGGGAAGCATAGCAAGGCCGTCGCCCTGCTATCTGCAGCCCAAGATGAGGGGTGTAGAACCGCGCATCCAGGCCCAACTTCCTGCCCACAGGGATCCAGAAGAATTTCCTCGTTCTGTTTGGGAGTTCAGTTGGATTCGTCCACCATCACCACATGGGTGGGGATCTCAGGGGGCAGGAGCTTGCGGCCCGACAAGAAAGCCAGCTCGATCAAGAAGGCAAACCCCCCCACCTCAGCCCCGCTCTGGGCCACCAATTGGGCGGTGGCGGCGGCGGTGCCCCCGCTGGCGATGACATCATCTACGATCACCACTCGGTTGCCGGGGCGCAGGGCGTGGGCATGAAGTTGCAGCTGGTCTTGGCCGTATTCCAGGCTGTAGATTTGGCTGAGCACCGGCGGCGGCAACTTGCCCGGCTTGCGAACCGGGACAAATCCCAAACCCAGATGCTGAGCCAAGGCAGCTCCTAAAATAAAGCCGCGCGACTCGATGCCCACCACATAGTCCAGGGATCCCATGGCAGCGGTGCCGGCGGCCAATTGTTCAATAGCAGCCCGGAAGCCTGCTGGATCCTGCAGCAGGGGGGTTATGTCGCGAAAGAGGATCCCGGGTTTGGGAAAATCGGGCACCAAGCGGATGAAGGCGCGCAAATCCATCCTGTTTTCCTCGTTGGCCAGTGGCTTGCCGAAAGGGCGCTCCAAGCAACCCATCATACCTGCTTAGCTTAAGGGCAGATGGGATCCCTTTTTGTCCGTTCGGCAGCGGGGAAGATTTTTTATAATTGGCAGGGCTGGGAGCCGCGGCTTACCTGGTCTTTCTGTTCCTGACCTCGGAGACTTCTCATGCGCTATTACATGGCCATCGACTCCAATCCCCTGGCAAGTTTGCCGCTGGCTCTGTTTGGGGTGGGCAGTGAGTCGGCTTACGTCGATCTGCTGCAGGACAAGTTAATTGTCCGGGCGGGCAACCTGTTCAACGAAACCTTCTCCCTGAGTGAGTTGGGACAAGGGGAGCGCTTCTCTTGGCCCTGGTTCTACGGCCTGGGCGTGCGTACCGATTTCCAGGGGCTGGTGGGCGCGGTAACCAGCACCCAGGGGGTGGTTGCCATCCCGCTGCTGCAGGAAAAGACCCTCTTCATCCCTCTGCTGGGGCCGCTGGGTCTGCAAGTACCCTGCAAAAAGCTGGTCTTCAGCCTCAAGGATCCAGACACGTTCCTGGCCAACTTCAATCAGGGTCGCCCCGAGGTGAACGCCGGCCCGAAAAATCTGGTGATTGAGTGAGTAAGGGATCCCCCAGACGGCGACGGGTCAAGGGCCTACAGGAGTTGGGGTAGCGC
Source organism: Synechococcus sp. H55.2 (assembly GCF_047462495.1). NCBI lineage: Bacteria > Bacillati > Cyanobacteriota > Cyanophyceae > Synechococcales > Synechococcaceae > Synechococcus > Synechococcus sp. H55.2. The sequence goes on from NZ_JANSJH010000007.1 coordinate 13,323, forward strand.
GCCCAGAGGCGACACGGCTTATGCGACGCAAGCCCGGCAAGCCAGGGTCCACCACCACCACACTGCCATCCGGTAAGACCACCAAGCCGGCAGGCTGCTGGAAGCGGGCCGCCGAGGTGGGGCCGTCCTGCCAACCAGGCTCATTCTGTCCGGCCAGGGTGGAAACTTGTCCCCCAGGCTGAAGCCGCCGAATGCGCTGGTTATCTCGGTCGGCCAGCCAGAGGACGCCTGAACTATCGAAGGCCAGCCCGGCGAGAGAGCGAAAACGGGATTCCGCCAGGGGGCCATCGCGGTAGCCCGCCTCTGGATCCGATTGGGTGGTCAGTTGTCCGGCAACAGACAACAGGCGCAGGCGATGCTGATCGGCAATCCAGAGATTCCCTTCCCTGTCCACCGCCAGGGCCGTGGGCTGCAGGAGCTGGGCCCGCTCTGCCGGGCCATCGGCGGATCCCGGCTGGCCGGTGCCGGCAACCGTGGCCACCTCACCTGCAGGGGTGATGCGGCGGATGCGGCGGTCGGCACGGTCGGCCACGTAAACGCTACCATCTGAACCCAAGGCCAGGCCAAAGGGCTCGCGAAACTGCGCCTGGTCACGCTCCCCATCGCGGTAGCCGGCTACACAAGTGCCGGCAAAGGTGGTTACCTGCCGCTGAGGGCTGATGTGGCGTAGGCAGTGGTTGCCGCTGTCGGCCACCCACAATCCCCCTTTGGGATCCCAGAGCAGCCC
>NZ_JANSJH010000007.1:14149-34112 GCF_047462495.1 Synechococcus sp. H55.2
AGTGGTTGCCGCTGTCGGCCACCCACAATCCCCCTTTGGGATCCCAGAGCAGCCCCTGTGGGGAGTCGAACTCAGCTTGGTCCGCTGCTCCGTCGCGGCGGCCTGCTTGGCCTGTGCCGGCCCAAACTTCCAATTCCCCCTCTGGAGAAAGCCGGAAAATCCGGTGCTGAGCTGGGTCGGCTAAGTAGAGGGAGCCCTCTGGATCCACGGCAATGCCCCCGATCTGCTGTAGGTAGATTCTGGACTCGCTGCCGGTGTTGCCTGACGGATCTGCTGCAGGCGCCGTGCGGCCATCCAACAAGGTTTCCACCACCCAAGCCGACGCTGCCGGAGCAGTGGGAGTGGGGGCGGGAGTCGCCACAGGCCAATCATAGACCAGTGTACCCAGCCCCTGCCCTGCAGCATCGGCAACAGCGACCCAAACGGAGCCGGAAAGAGAAGAAGGCGGCATCACCGCCAGACGGTCACCGCTGCGGGAGCGGATCTCCCCCCTCAGGAGGCGCTCGGGATTGGCGGCTGAAGCAAACAAAACCGTTTCTGCCCGCTCCAGATTTTCTCCCGACAACAGCAGCGGCTGGCCAGGCGCCGGCACCCCCGAGCCCGTGTGCAGCAGCGGCACCCCCACCTCGGAGAGCACCAACATGGCCAGGCGGCGATTGGCCCCGCCAGAGCCCCCAGAGCGGGCAGAAAGGGTCAGGGATCCCTTTCCTTGCGCCAAGGTGGTGGATCCCCGGTAGGCGACGGCGCTGAGCTCCGCTTCGCCGGCGGGCGGGTTGGTAAAGGTGAAGGTGGCCGGTTGCCCTGGGCGCAGGGGCGCGGTGGCGGTCTGGCGATAGCTGCCCAGGGTAATGCTCAAGTCGATCCCTTCCACTCCTGGCCAGGTGGGGGTGCGGGCCAGCCAGCGATCCACCTCTGAAGCCGGGAGCTGGGCCACCAGATCGGATCCCTGTTCCTGGAGCAGCAAAACGATGCGATTGTTGGGCACCGCCAGACCCGCTTGGCGGGCCTGTTCGAGCGTGAGGGCAAAGGCGGAGGGGGTGAGGGGAGTTGGAGTGGAAACCGGCTGCAGGGCAGAAGGGGGAACGACGCTGGGAGACAAATTAGAGGAAGAAAGCTCGCCGCAGGCCGAGAGGGCCAGCACCAGGGCACTCAGCGCCGGCAGAGATAGCGGTGCAGGGGAAACCCGTCGTGGCATGATGCAGCTTATCCTCTCCCCCAAACTGGGAAATGGCGGGAACCCAAACCTCCATATCTGTCTTCCTCAGCGTACGAGCTGGCGAAAACTGCCCAGCACCTTCCCTGCTGCAGGAGCCAGCCCGGCCAATGCCTCAGGCCCTGAACTGCATTTCTATTCATAACCAACTGCCCTCACCCACAGGTGAGTTACACTCCTCACTCTTTACATCCTTACTCAAATCCCCGCCGAAAAGCCAGATGGCAGTTGGGTGCTTGCCAAGTTGTGTCTGCGTTTGTCTGCTCAAGTGTCCAGATCGGGATCCCAGCCTCTTCGAGCAGAAGCGTCTGGCAGGGTGAGCGACGGTCGTTAGACTTATAGCTCTGGGATCGGCCAGTCCCGCGGATAAATCAAATAGACAGTACCCCCGGAGTGTGCCAACCACAAAGACTCCAGCTGGTCGCGGCGGTAGGTGCGGCGAACTTCTTCGTTGGTCTTGGCCGCCGGATCGTGGAGGATGGGATCCCCTTGGCTATCGAACCCCACCAGCACTGCCAGATGGCCGTTGCTGCGGGGGAGCGGCGCCCCCTCCAGCTCTCCCTCACCCCAGGCATAGCTGAGGATTACTGGCACCCCTGCTGCGATCCAGGCTTCTGCCTGGGCCAGGCTCTGCAGCCGTGCCACCAGGCCGGCCAAACCTCGCTCGGCGGCATGGGCCACATTGAAGGCCCAGTTGCCGTGGCCTCGGTAAACCCGGTCGTATACCCCAGCCACCGCGGCGCGCACCAACGGCTCACAGGGGCGGGGATCCCGCTGCCAGTAGGCCATCACCATGGCCAAAGCGGTGGGGCTGCACCAAGCTGCTCCCCCGTCGGGGTACACCATCTGGGAACACAAGGGCAGATCCAAGACCTGGCCCCAGCGGCTGGGATCCCCAGGGGAGAGGTGGCTGGGCTGGGCCGGCTGGTTGGAAAAGGCAACCGCCACCTGATCCACCAGGGGAGAGCGGCCCGCCTCTTGTGTGAATAGGCGCACCCTGACCTGAAAAGCCTCTGCCCCGTTGTGGGTATCCTTGAGCACCAACAAATCCGTGTTTAGGTTGCCGTCCTCATCTGCCTGCCCGCGCACGGAGTGGCTGGCCAGGGTGGCCGGATCGGCGGCCCACACCCCGGCGTGATACCACCGGCTCCAGCGGCTCTGCAGCTTGGCGCGGATCCCCACTTCCAACCAGGTGCCGGGGGGCGTGGTGGCATTCCAGGAGACGATCGCCTCCACCAGAGGAAAGCTGGCGGGAACTTCCGGGCTGACGGCTTCTCCCACCCAATAGCTGCCGGGGGGATAAAAAGGCCGGCCCTGAAACGCCGACTCAGGTGCTTCAGAGCTGACTGCTTGCCGCCAGCCCTCTGGATCCAAGAACAATTGCCCTTGGGGGTTCAGCCGGATCCCGCGGGCTGACCAGTCCTGAAAACCTTGGGGGGCCTGCCAGCGCTGCAATCCGGTGCGATAGGTGGAGTGGGTCTGGGTTTGCATCAGCAAGAGTCCTGGAGAAATTGGAGCCGGCTGGGCCAACGCGGGCAGGAGCAGTACAGCCGCGCTGACCAGCCCAAACAGCCCTTGCCAACCGCTCTGGCCTTCTGCAACCCGCATGGTCGGCTTGCCCCCATTAAAAGCCGGACACAATGACTCTGCAAAAGGGCATTTAGTAGCGGCGCTCTCTTACCCAGAGGCCAATCAACGCTGCCTTGCCCCAGGGATCCACTTTCACTTCTGCCCGCGTGGCTTCGGGATAACGCCGAATATCCTCTTCCAGGACATCTCCCACCGCTTCGGGAATAAAAAATTCTTCGATGCCAAACTTGAGCCGCCACCCGTCAAACCGGCCTCGCAGCACTTTCTCTTCAGGCTTCACGTCTTTGGGCATGTCCCGGCTGACACCGATGGCTTGCCAAGGTTGAGTTGGATCCCCGCCGGAGGGAGCTAAGCGCAGATACAGGATCCCTGGTCTGTCCAATTCAGATGACCAACCCGGCAGTTGTTCCAGGGTGGAGCGGCGATCGACGACGTAACCCAAGGTCACGTACCGGCCCCGCAAGAGGTCATAGGGATCCAGAGGGGCCGTTTGCAAGTAGATCGTAGTTCCGGTGGCGAGGGTCAGCGCCTGCCGAGCCGGTATCAGCAGAACAATGCCCAGTTGCAGCAGCAGGGCCAGCCAAAACCGCCATTGGGGCAGGGATCCCTTCTTAAAAAGATTCGACATAGCCAGAGGGAGCGACTTCTCTCTTATGGCACAGGTTTGTCGACCTCGGACAAAAGCGGGTAGAAGTGTCCCACCGGCCCCTGCCCCGCGCCAATGGCCAAGGGATGCCGCAGCGCTTCTGTTACATAGGCTTTGGCCGCCAGCGTAGCCGCCAAGGGATCCTTGCCCCAGGCCAGTTGCGCCGCAATGGCCGCCGAGAGGGTACAACCGGTGCCGTGGGTATGGCGGGTGGGGATCCGCTCCGTTTTCAGCACTTCCAGCCGCTCGCCATCGAACCACACATCCACCCCCTGCAACTCCCCCGGCATGCCCCCACCTTTGACCAGCACCGCCCCACAGCCCAAATTGCGGATCCGCCGGGCCGCCGCCTCCATATCTGCCAGCGACTGCAGCTCCAGCCCTGCCAAAATCTGGGCCTCGTAGCGGTTGGGGGTCAGCACCTGAGCCAAGGGGATCAGCCGCTCGCAGATGGCCTGAATGGCCTCATCGGCCAATAACTTAGCTCCCGTGCGAGACACCATCACCGGATCCACCACCAGCGGCCGCAACGCCCAGCGCTCCACCTGCCGGGCCACCTCCCCCACGATCTCGGCGTTGAGCAACATGCCGGTTTTGATCCCTTGCACCCCGATGTCCTGCACCACCGCCTCAATCTGGGCAGCCACTGCCTCCGGCGGCAGGGGATCCACCCGGGTAACCCCCAGGGTATTCTGGGCGGTCACGCAGGTCAGAGCGGAAGTGCCGTGTACGCGCTGGAAGGCAAAGGTACGCAGATCTGCTTGAATGCCCGCTCCGCCACCGCTGTCGGATCCAGCGATGGTGAGGGCGACAGGGGGATGCTGCTCGGCCAACATTGGAGCCGGAGTTGGTTCAGATGTGGGGACAGACATTGGCCAAACGACAAAAACTGCCGAGGGTACCGATAGTCATTTCCATCAATCGATATCGATCATCTTTTCAACGTAGCAGTGAAACTGTTGGTTCCCGATAGTCTGAGACCGCTGAGGTATTGGGAAAACGCTTCCAGACGCCCGTCAAGAAGCCAACCATAGTCATTTCAAATATCAAATGGGTTCGTCACGTCGTTATTGCTACGCAACGCTGTCACGAACCCGCCGCTCTAACTCCCCTCTCCCAGAGGGAGAGGGGTTGGGGGTGAGGGCCTCTGGAAGAGGGGTTGGGGGTGAGGGAGTGTCTGAATCGGGTTTGAAATAGCCATAGGAGTGGGCTGTTCTAGCCTAGATCTGGAGAGCCATCCGCGGTGGTAGCCACCACCTCCACCCAAGCCCTCTCCCCCTCCACCGCCGTCAGGCTCCAGCGCAGTAGGGAGGCTGGCCGCCCCAACTCCTCGGCCACTTGCTGGAGAAGGGATCCCTCCAGTTGAGAAGCAGAAACCGGCCAACTCAGGGGCAAAGACAGGCGGAGAAAATGCAGCTTCACAGGCTGTCGAAAACCATCCCACAATAAACTGGCGTAGAAGCAGGCGTGGGATCCGGCACGGCTAGGAGCCAAATTGTAAACGGTAAACCTCTTCCTCTTGATCGGTCTCCACCTCCAGATCAGAGGTAGGGTAAGCTACGCACAGCAGGACAAAGCCCTGAGCCCTGAGTTCCGGCCCGATCCCCATTGCATCCACCTGGGTCACGGATCCCGACTTCAGCCGCCCTGCACAGGTGGTGCAAACTCCCGCCTGACAAGAGGAAGGTAGCTCCAGGCCGTGCTCCAGAGCCGCCTGTAAAACCGTCTGATCCGCCGCGGCGGGGAAGCGGTAGGTCTGGCCCCGGTGATGGACAGTTACTTGATAAACCATAGCCGCCATTAGGAACCCACCCGCGAAGGAGTGCGGGCCACCGTCAGCGACTGCGGCTGGCGCATTTTCTTCACCTGAGCCTCGATCCTTTTGACCCCCTCCGCCTCCAGGTCGGCGATGTAGTGACTCTTATGCGCCTCTGCCTCTCTCTCGCTGGCAAAGGGGCCGTAGTAGTAGGTGCAGTCGTCGGTGGTGATCTCGATCCAAACCGATAAGCCAAGCAGCCTATCCAACAGACTGGTTAAAGAGTTGCTCACGGGATCCATCCCCCCCTATTCACAAGTGCCAAAGATCGTTCGGGATCTTTGGCAATCATCAACTAGATTCTACTGCTTTTGTTGACGATTTGTTGAGAAATGTTTCGACCTCGGCGCGTTTGAGCTGGTGGGGGGAGCGCTGCCGGTGAATCTCATAGAGGGCGATGCCCGCTGCCACCGAAGCATTCAAACTTTCCGTGCGGCCCGCCAAGGGGATCGACAGCAGTTGATCGCAGTGGCGCTGGGTGAGCAGGCTGATCCCTTCCCCTTCCGATCCCACCACCAAGGCGATGGGACGGCGAAAATCGGCGCCGTAGACGGGGGGAGCCCCTTGGCTGGTGGTGCCGTAGACCCAAAACCCCTGCTCTTTAAGATATTCTAGAGCGCGATTCAAGTTCACCACCCGCGCCACCGGCAAGGTGGAGAGGGCTCCTGCCGCCACCTTCATCACCGTCGCGGTTACCCCTGCCGCCCGCCGTTGGGGGATCACCATCCCCTGCATACCAAACGCTTCCACGCTGCGGGCGATAGCCCCCAGGTTGTGGGGATCTTGGATCCCGTCTAGCACCACCAGCACCGGATGGGGGCCGGCCTGACGGCTTTTTTCCACCAAATCCTCCAGATCCATGTACTGATAAGGCGTGGCCTGGGCGGCGATACCCTGGTGATTGGCACCAGCCGTGAGGGCGTTCAGCCGTTGTGGAGATACCTCATCGATAACGGTGCCCCGCCCTTTGGCTGCTTCCAGCAGAGAGAAAAAGGGCGGGCTGTAGCGCAACTTTGGCAGGATCCAAACTCGGTTGAGGGTAGCTTGACTTCTCAGAGCAGCCAGTACCGTCTGGCGGCCGTAGATAATCTCTTGCTCCAACTCGGCCTGAGGCTGGGCTTCTTCCGGCAAGACCCCTGTCCCGTCAATGGGAAGGCCGGGATCCAGTTTGCCTGTCAATTGAGAATCCACCTGGCCTTGAGGCGACTGCCGTTGTGCGTTGCGGCGGGGAGCCTCTTGAGTGACAAGCTTGGGCCCCCCATCTCGGCGTTTGGGCCACTGTCCCCGCTTGCCGACGGATTGCCCTGCTCCTCGCCGTTGCAGTTTGCCCGAGCGAGACAGCCGTAGAGCAGGTTTGCGCTGAGAAGGCTTGGGCATGGGCGTGGAAGAGGTAAAGACGAAAGACTATCCTAGCCTTCCTCCTCGCCCAGGGTCTCAGCCAAAACATCGGTGAGGGCGAGGACATGGCGAAGTCGTTCGGGATTGACCAGGTAGAGATAGCCCAGAACGGTTTCCAGGCCGCTGGCGTTTTGGTAATCGGCCAGAGGCAGATGCCGGGGTGGGCGACCGCAGCCATTGCGACCCCAGCGGACGATCTCCTGCTCTTCGGGGTTGAGATGGGGCAACAGCGCCAACAACAACTTGGCCTGTGCCGAGCCGCGCACCCGCCTCACCACCTGCTGGTGATAGCGCTCCAGCCGATCCGGCGGAAACAACCGTTGCCGCCGCACATGCAGTTCATAAATGGCATCTCCCAAGTAGGCCAAGGCTGCGGGCGATAGGCGACGGATTTCGGCCAAAGATCTTTCAGCAGTGGGGTCGGACAGCAGATCGCTCACAACAGCTTACAACAACTATTCGTTGAAAAAATATCCAGAACCGCTGCTGTCGGCTCATGACAAATTCAAGACTCAATCCGGGCCGATCCAGTCCATGCTAGGGCAAGTTTCCGCCATGCTGCCAGTCTCCCTGTCGCCCTGAACCCCCGCTTCTGTAAGTGATTTGGATCACGAAGCTGGGGAAGAAAAAGCGCTGGTTATGGTCATTGCAAAGGGTATGAAACAGCCTGTCCGTTGATCTCCAGCTCCCCTCTCCCCTTGTGAGAGAGGCAAAGTGTCTTAATCGTGCTTAGAACAACCATGACAAACCAAGCGGTACCGGCAAGGGTCTGACGCTATGAGCCTTGACAAGCAAGTGACTCCCCCCCTCAAGAAGAGCCAAATCCAGGAAGCAGTGGGCGAGCTGGCCGGCGATCAACGCGAAAAGCTGGAAAGTAAAGCCGAACTGGCCGAAGCTGCTGCTCAACAGACGGCTGAAGAGTCCCTCAAAGACGTCGCAGATGAGGGGATGGACTAGAGAGGAAACCGCTTAGCCGAAATTGGGGAATAACAGATCTCCGTTGAGCAAAAGCAGATAGGCGACAATCGCCCCGCCCATCCCCCCTATCAAAAAGCCGGCCGCCAATTCGCTCCAAGACTGGGATCCCCCGTTGCGCTGCGAGGAGACAGTGCCGTAGAGAGAGAGGGCTGCCGTCAGGATTAAGATCAGGCCACAGGCTCCCAGAAAGCCGCTCAGCAGACCGATGGACTCGTTGCGCAGCGGCCCCAGCTTGGTAAAGGGGCCGACCAGCCAATAGCCGTGGGCCATGCCGATTTCCAAGCCCCGCCAAATGGAGCTCAATCCCGGTCGGTTGATGGGCAACCAGTCTATCAACAGACGGACAACAGACGCGTGGTTGATCGGCGTCCAGAGATCGCCAATCTGCGGATCTCCTTCGGGGACGGTGACGTATCCCCTATTCATATTCAACGGAGCGGGATCGGCATTGGGTTCGACCATTTCAGCAACTCTGTGTCCGGTTCAAAAGAGATGGAAAAAAGCTCAAAAAAGCAGGGATCCCGCCGGGCACGGGTCGTGGCGGGGATCCCCTGCTTCCACTCAGAACGTCAAAATGTCCGGGAAGAAGCGATTGATCTCGATAAACAGGGCAAAAACGAAGCTGGAAAACAGGATAAAGGCCACCGGAGCAGTGGTGAGAAACTTGGTGAAATCAGCCATAGACGCCTCTCAAGAGTTGAACAGATAATGAACCGATAATCGAGTTAAGGAAGGCCGGGCTGAGGTTCCTCAGCGGGGCGAGATGGGCACGGCAGCTTCTGGCTCCTGAATTTCGCCGCTGGCAATTTCCTTCAAAGCAGCCGCGGGCCAAACCAGAGCCGTGAGGAAACAGCGCAGCGCCAGCGCTACATCGATTAGGCTTTCTTTCATCTCCGGGCTCTCCTCATCTCGAACTGCAATCAGGTAGGAGCGTCCGGCCCAGCCCAACCAACCGGCAATGTAGAGGAAAAGCAGGCCGGGGATGAGAAACTCGCCCGCATGATTCAATCGACCATCTGTAACCAAGTGGGGCAGGCCCTCTTCGCCGCAGAGCAGCTTGCTGTAGCGTTCAAAGCGCTTCTCAGTTTGGGCCAGCTTTTGCTGGTAGAGAGGAGCCAGGTCAGGGCTGGCGTTGAGGATCTTCTCTTCGAGGCTGCTCAGGCGTTCGTTCATCAGGGCCTGAAAAGCGGGAACTTCGCTGCAAGGCTTCAGACCGATCAAGGGTTCTGCCTGCACAGATTGGGCAAGGCCAAGCGCGATGCAGAGGGCCAAAAGGAAACTCAAAAGGGTTCGCATAGCAGGATGTGTCCTTGAGCTAGGGGTCTAGGATCTGTCTAAATGTGCAGGAATGCTAAGTGCAGAAACAGGCACTAAACGGTTAGTATCATACTCCCGAGCGCCTCACCTCGACGGATCCCGAGTTTTAGCTCACACAATTCTTAAGGATCCTGAAGCGTTCCCACCCCTTTTCCCCCACTTGCTCTCCCATGGCCCGCGTCCTCGCCATCGAAACCAGTTGTGATGAAACGGCTGTGGCTGTGGTGGAGGCAGATGCGGCCTGGCCGGGGTTTGCCCCGCGGCAGCTCAGCTCTGTGGTGGCCAGCCAGATTGACCTTCATGCGGCCTATGGGGGCGTGGTGCCGGAGGTGGCCTCCCGCCGCCACGTGGAAACTCTGCCCTTTGTGCTGGAGTCCGCGCTGCACCAGGCCGGGCTGGGCGTGGCCGAGGTGGATGCTGTTGCCGTCACCTGTGCGCCGGGCCTGGTGGGATCCCTGCTGGTGGGGCTGATGGGGGCCAAGACCTTGGCCCTGCTCTACAACAAACCTTTGATCGGGGTGCACCATCTGGAGGGCCACCTGTTCAGCGGCTTTTTGACCGAGCCCGACTTGCGTCCCCCTTGTCTCTGCCTTTTGGTTTCAGGGGGCCACACCAGCTTGATCTGGATGAAGGACTATGGGGAGTACCAGACGATGGGCCGCACCCGTGACGATGCTGCCGGCGAAGCCTTTGACAAGGTGGCGCGGCTGTTGGGGCTGGGCTATCCGGGCGGGCCGCCGATCGACCGCTGGGCGCAACAAGGGGATCCCAACCGCTTCCCCCTGCCCGCGGGCAAGCTGGATCACCCCTACGACACCAGCTTCAGCGGCCTTAAGACGGCGGTGCTGCGCCTGGTGCAACAGTTGCAGCAGGAAGGCCGGGAACTGCCCGTGGCCGATATTGCTGCCAGCTTCCAGGCCTGCCTCACCCGCGTGCTGACCGAAAAAGCGGTGGCCTGTGCCGAGGCGCTGGGCCTCTCAACCCTGCTGGTTACAGGGGGGGTGGCCGCCAACCGGGAGCTGCGAGCTCGCCTGCTGGAAGCGGGCCGACCCAAGGGCCTGCGGGTGATCATCCCGCCTGTTGCCCTCTGTACCGACAACGCCGCCATGATCGGGGCAGCCGGCCTCTGCCACTGGCTGCGGGGAGAGATCTCACCCCTGGATCTGGGCGTAGCTTCGCGCCTGCCCCTGGAAGAGATCCCTGCCCTCTACGGCAAGGGGGGCAGAGATTACCGCGAGGTGCTAACGGGTTCTGCCGTTGCCCTCTGACGTTGCCGCACCTCGAGGTAGATGAGCAGGGCGTTGATGTCGGCGGGGTTGACGCCGCCAATGCGAGCGGCCTGGCCCACCGTCAGGGGTCGGACGGCCGCCAGTTTCTCCCGCGACTCTTTGGAGAGGGTGGGGATGGAGTGGTAGTCCAGATCGGGGGGCAGGGGGCGGTGGTACTGCTTGCTCACCTGCTCAATTTGGTTCTGCTGCCGCTGGATGTAGCCGCTGTATTTGACGGCAATTTCTGCTGCCTCCTGCTCAAAGGGATCCAGCTCCTCATTGCCCAAGCCCAGCTCCAGCAGGTCGGCGTAGTGGATCGGGTTGCGGCGCAGGATCTCGGCCAGCGTGGCGGATCCTTTGATCCCCTGGCCGGTCAGTTGGCTGAGGTGGATCCCGGCGGGGTCGTGGGCCTTAACCCGCTGGGTTTCCAGGCGCTCGATCTCGGCGGCAATGCGGGCTTGCTTGGCCTGGAAAAGAGACCAGCGGCGGTCGTCGATGAGGCCCCATTCCCGCCCCAGGGGGGTGAGGCGTTGGTCGGCATTGTCGGCGCGCAGGATAAGACGGTATTCGGAGCGGCTGGTGAGCATGCGGTAGGGCTCCCGCAGCTCTTTGGTGCAGAGGTCGTCGATGAGGGTGCCGATGTAGCTGGACTCGCGCGGCAGAGTGACCAAGGGTTTGCCCTGCACCAGGCGGGCGGCATTGATCCCGGCTATGAGCCCCTGGGCTGCCGCCTCCTCGTAGCCGGTGGTGCCGTTAATTTGGCCGGCGCAGAACAGCCCCTGCACTTTTTTGGTCATTAGGGTGGGGTAGAGCTGGGTAGCCGGCAGATAGTCGTATTCCACGGCGTAGGCAGGCCGCAGCATCACGCACCGCTCCAGGCCGGGCAAGGAGCGCAACATCTGGATCTGGATTTTCTCCGGCATCCCCGTCGAGAACCCCTGGATGTAGAGCTCCGGCAGATCCCGCCCTTCCGGCTCGATGAAAATTTGATGGCTTTCCTTGTCGGCGAAACGGACGATCTTGTCTTCGATGCTGGGGCAGTAGCGAGGCCCCTTGGCCTCCACCCAACCGCCGTAGACCGGGGTCTCGTGGAGATTTTCGCGGATGATGCGATGGGTCTCCGGCGTGGTGCGGGTGAGGTAGCAGTCCATCTGCTCCCGCGGCACCCACACCTCCGGGTCGAAGCTAAACCAGCGCACGTCGGGATCCCCTGGTTGCCGCTCCATCACGGAAAAATCGACGCTGCGGCGATCCACACGGGCAGGGGTGCCGGTTTTCAGCCGGCCCGTCTCAAAGCCCAGTTGGCGCAGGGTGTCGGTCAGGCCTTCGACGGCAAATTCCCCCGCCCTGCCGGCAGGTTGCCAGTGGCGGCCAATCCAGATGCGCCCCCCCAGAAAGGTGCCCGTGGTCAAGATCACCGCCCCACAGCCGAGGACACTGCCAAAGTGGGTAACCACGCCCACCACCTCATCGTTGCGCCCCAGCACCAGGTCGGTGACGGTGCCCTCGCGAAGGGTCAGGTTGGGTTGGTTTTCCACCACCGAGCGCATCACCCGTGCGTACTCGCGTTTGTCGGTTTGCGCCCGCAAGGCCCACACCGCCGGCCCCCGCGAGCGGTTGAGCACCCGCTTTTGCAAATAGGTGCGGTCGGTAACCTTGCCCATCTCGCCGCCAAGGGCGTCGATTTCGTGCACCAGTTGCGACTTGGCCGGGCCGCCCACGGCGGGGTTACAGGGCTGCCAGGCAATCTTGTCCAGGTTCAACGTCAGCATCAAGGTATTGCAGCCCAAGCGTGCTGCCGCCAAGGCCGCTTCACAGCCGGAATGCCCCCCACCCACGACAATCACGTCGTAGTGGTCGAGAAAATCCACGTTGTCTCGTCCAACTTTGAGCATCGGATTGCCCCTTGCTGGCTACCGGGATCCCCTATCCCAATTGGGTTGTTACAGCTTGTTTCTCCAGTCTAGCGATGGATAGAGGGCTATCCCCAAATCTCGGCAAGAGGAAAAGGCTCCTTGGCCAGACCCCCACCAGTTTGCCGCCCCGAGGTTGCCCAAACCGGCCAGGATCCCGCTCTCCCCAGTCGAATCTAATCCAGACTATTTTAGTCGGATTTGGTTGACGGGATAGATCGGGGGTGATAAGATGGCCCCCGACGATGGGTAAACAAGATCCAGCCCTTTCTCCTGCCTGAGGCTCCCTATGACGCAAACCCTTTCCCAACGCCCGCTCGTGCCTGCCGCTGCCCCAGCGGCTCCTGCCCTGCGCAACCCCCAGGTGGGCTTCAGCCGCTTGCGCTGCCGCGAATGTGGGGCTGAGTACGAGCCGGTGGCTAAGCACGTGTGCGACCTGTGTTTTGGCCCCCTGGAAGTGGTCTACGACTACGACTGGCTCAAGGGCGCCGTCAGCCGGCAGAGCATCCAGGCCGGGCCGCTGTCCATCTGGCGCTATCGGCCTTTTCTGCCGGTGGTTTCGGAGCGGCCCATCGATGTGGGCACCGGCATGACGCCTCTGGTGAAGGCGGAGCGGCTGGGCCGGCGGTTGGGGTTGAAAAACCTCTACATCAAAAATGACGCCGTCAACATGCCCACCCTCAGCTTTAAGGATCGGGTGGTGTCGGTGGCCCTAACCCGCGCCAAGGAGCTGGGCTTTACCACCGTTTCCTGCGCCAGCACGGGCAATCTGGCCAACTCCACCGCCGCCATTGCCGCCCACGCCGGCTTGGATTGTGTCATCTTCATCCCGGCGGACTTAGAAGCGGGTAAGGTGCTGGGATCCCTCATCTACAACCCCATCGTCATGGCCGTGGAGGGCAACTACGACCAGGTCAATCGCCTCTGCGCCGAGGTGGCCGATCGCTACGGCTGGGGCTTTGTCAACATCAACCTGCGCCCCTACTACGCAGAAGGCTCGAAAACCCTGGCCTACGAGGTGGCGGAGCAACTGGGGTGGCAACTGCCGGATCAGGTGGTGATCCCGCTGGCGTCCGGATCCCTGTACACCAAGATTTACAAAGGTTTCCAGGAGTTTGTGAAGGTGGGGCTGGTGGCGGAGAAGCCGGTTACCTTCCACGGCGCCCAGGCCCAGGGCTGTGCACCCATTGCCCAGGCCTTTCGCGAAGGACGGGATTTTGTTACTCCTGTTAAGCCCAATACCATCGCCAAGTCCATTGCCATCGGCAACCCTGCCGACGGCATCTACGCCCTGGAGATCGCCCGCAAGACCGGCGGCCAGATCGCGACGGCCACGGATCCCGAGATCATCGCTGGCATCAAGCTCCTGGCCGAGACCGAAGGCATCTTCACTGAGACCGCCGGCGGCACCACCATCGCCGTGCTCAAACACCTGGCCGAAGCCGGCCAGCTCGATCCTGAGGCGGTTACGGTTGCCTATATTACCGGCAATGGCTTGAAGACCCAGGAGGCAGTACAGGCGCAGGTGGGCCATCCGCTGCTGATCTCGCCCAAGCTGGAGAGCTTTGAACAGGCGTTGGAGCGGGCCCGCACCCTGGAGCGGCTGGACTGGCAAGAGGCCTCGGTTTGAAGCGAGGGGGATCCCCCTGGGCTCTTAACGGAGTCTTAATGAAGAACTGTTACGATCCCTGGTACAGGCCCACTTGCTCAGGAGCTTTGCACCATGCCTATCTTTCGTTCTGTCCGTCACTTTGCGCGTCGCTGCCTGCCGGTGGCGGTGGCTGTGTTGACCCCTCTTGCTTTGGCTCCCACGGCTCGGCCCCAGGGGCTGAACACCATTGCCGTTGAGCTGGAAACTTTGCCCAGCAGCTACTCGACGTTGGCGGCGGCTTTGCGGGCGGCGGGGCTGAACACGGCGTTGGCGGGGCCGGGGCCATTTACGATCTTTGCCCCTTCCAATGTAGCTTTTGGCCAACTGCCGCCGGGCACCGTAGAGACGTTGTTGCAGCCGGCCAACCGGGATCAGCTCACCCGCATCCTCACCTATCATGTGGTGCCGGGGCGGATTACCTCGTTTGACCTGCGGCCCGGCCAATCGACTACTCTGACCACCTTGGCAGGGCTGCCGCTGCGGGTGCAGGTGGGATCCGATGGCAGCATCCGGGTCAACGGGGCCAACGTGAACCTGGCGGATATTCCGGTCTCGAACGGGGTGATTCACGGCATTGACGGGGTGCTGCTACCCTAGTCTTCTAATGTTGGTCGATGGACGAAGCATTGGCTTATGGCGGTCAAGGTGTTGATTCCCACCACGCTGCGGGCACTCACCCGGGATCAGGAGGTGGTGAATTGCGAGGGATCCACAGTTCGGGAGTTGCTGGAGGCCTTGGAGCAGAGCTATCCGGGCATCAAGGCGCGGCTGTGCGACGAGAAGGGGGAATTGCGCCGCTTTGTCAATTTTTATGTCAACAGCGAAGATATTCGTTTCCTCAACGGCTCCGACACCCCTCTTCAGGATGGGGATGAGGTGAGCATCGTCCCTGCTGTTGCCGGGGGCTGAGGCCTGCCGAGCCTGCCGTGGATCCCAGGGATTGGTTAAGCCAGCCGGCGCCGCTGGTGGCGCCTGCTTTGCTGGGCATGGTGCTGGTGCGGCAATTTGCCGATGGGCTGCAGGTGCGGGCCCAGATCGTGGAAACGGAAGCCTACACCGCCGGAGATCCGGCTTGCCACGCCTATCGCCGCAAGACCCGGCGCAATCAGGTGATGTTCGGGCCGCCGGGCCATCTCTACGTCTATCGCATCTACGGCCTCTACCACTGCTTGAACATCGTCACCGACGCGGAAGGGATCCCCTCGGCAGTTTTGATCCGGGCAGCCCAGTTGGATTGCCTGCCGGAGTGGATCCCGGCCAGTAAGCGCTCGAAGCCTGCACGGGTGGCGTCAGGGCCGGGCCTGCTCTGTCAGGCGTTGCGCATCGACGGATCCCACAACGGCTGGCGGCTGGAGCGGGCGGAAGCCGGCCAGGAAGGCATTTGGCTAGAGGGATCCCCCGCTTGGGAAGCACAGTTGCCCATCGTCCAGACCACCCGCATTGGCATTACCCATGGGGCCGAGCTCCCCTGGCGCTGGTACATTAAGGATCATCCGACGGTGTCGCGCTATTAGGTCACGCTTTCATTGGCGAATCTCTTCTATCCAACCGGTTTTGCAACCACGTCTGAATATCCCGCAGGCTCTCCGGAGCAACTTCATGGCCCATCTCGTACTCGCGATAGGTGAAGTTCAGCGGCAACGGGGCGAAATAGTCCCGGATCTGGCGGCCAAAAGCAATCGGCAAAACGGCATCGGCAGTGCCATGAACCGCCAAGATGGCCAGGTGTTTCATCCGCTCCGGCTCCACCGCCTCGGCCAGGATCTCTGGAGATAGGCGCCCACTCATCGCCACCACCCCTGCCAGCTTCTCCGGCTGGGTCAGAGCCAAATACAGGCTCATGATCGCCCCCTGGCTAAACCCCAGCAAATACACCTGGCCTGGATCCAAAGCAAGATTAGAAAGATCCGGGAGCCCATCCGGCAACACCTGCTCCAGAAAGCGGCTCAGGAGCTGGAGGCTATCGCGTGCCTGCTGCGGATCCCCCACCAGCCCTTCCGGCGTCCAGGCCATTTCAAACCAGGCAAACCCGCCTACACCCCAAGCAATGGGGGCTCTCAAGCTGATCACCGCAAACCGGGGATCCAGATAGGGAGCCAACTGGAACAAGTCCCCCTCGTGGCTGCCGATCCCGTGCAGCATCACCAACACAGGTGCGGATCCCAGGCCGGCTTGGCGGGGGGGCTGAAAGCGGTAGGCGAGGGGCAAAGGGGGAGACACACAGACATCCTCCAGACGGGGAAACTATGCCCAATCCTGGGGGTGCCGCAGAACCTGGTAGAGCTTGGCTTCCCAGGTGCCCGGCTGCGGCTCGTAGCCGTATTCCCAGCGCACCAACGGCGGCAGCGACATCAGGATCGACTCGGTGCGGCCTTGGGTCTGGAGCCCGAAGATCGTGCCCCGGTCGTAGACCAGGTTAAACTCCACATAGCGCCCGCGCCGATAGAGCTGGAATTGTCGCTCCTGCTCCCCCCATTCCATTCCCTGGCGCCGCTCCACAATGGGCACATAGGCCGGCAAAAAGGCCTCACCACAGGCTTGCACCAGCTCAAAAAGATGCTCCCAACTGCGGCATCCCACCCGCACTTGCAGCGGTGGCGGTTCAGTCGCAAGCTGGTCGGGATCCCCTTCTGCCTGACCCTCAGGACGGTAAAGGAGGCCGGGGCGCTCATCCTGATAGTCGAAGAAAATGCCGCCAACGCCGCGGGCCTCACCCCGGTGGGGCAGGAAAAAGTAGCGGTCGCACCAGATCTTGAAAGCCGGGTAGTAGGCGGGATCCAAGCGGTCACAGGCCGCCTTGATGGTGCGGTGAAAATGGGCCGCATCCTCCTCAAACAGGTAATAGGGGGTGAGATCCATGCCGCCCCCAAACCACCAAACCGGCCCCGCCTCGAAATAGCGATAGTTCAGGTGAACCGTCGGCACGTAAGGGTTACGGGGGTGCAGCACCATGGAAGTGCCGGTGGCATAGAAAGAATGCCCTGCCGCTTCTGGGCGCTGTTTCAGAATCGAGGGGGGCAGATGGGATCCGAACACCTCGGAAAAATTGACCCCCCCCTGCTCAAATACGTCTCCCTGCTGGATGACCCGCGAGCGCCCACCCCCTCCGCCAGGGCGTTCCCAACGGTCTTCGCGAAACTTGGCTTTGCCATCCAGGGCTTCCAGACGGGCACAGATGTCATCCTGTAGGCGCTGCATGAACCGGCTCACCTGTTGGCGGGCGTCCACCGGCAGCGCTGTCGGGCTTGAGGCCAGCATCATCGTCTTCCTATCTCTCGCAACTTGCCAAAAACATCCCCAGTCCCAACAAACCCTCTCAAGCTGGGGCAGCCGAACCCAAGAGCTCTGACCGCCCCTGGACGGTACAGTGCGCAGCTTAGGTCCAGGCCATTCTGGGATCTTACGTGGGAACCGCCTCGTAGGGACGGAGCCGCGCCCATTTGTTCCGTTCCTCGCGAAAGCTCTGGCAGCCCACCACATCCCATTCCATCTCCGTGCCGCCGTTGCGGATATTGACATTGATCTGGGGGCCTTGCGGCTCAAAATCCGGCGTCAAAGTGAGATGGGGCTGCTGATGCTGCGCTTCCACGGCATGGTAGGTGGTGCAGCGGTCTACGTAGTAGCAGTGAATACAAATACACATGGTTGCTGCCTGCAAGAGACGGTTCCCGATCTCGAGAGTAGCATCCGGCCCTTTTCTAGACAGGGGATCCCCTCTTTCTCAGCCGGCTCTTGAGATATTTCTTAGCAAACAGAGGCATCTCCTCGTCTCTCATCTAGAATCTCGACATACTTCTCAGGCTGAGGCTGGATCTGCCTCTAGGATCGAACTATCCAGGCTATCCCAAGGAATTGCCATGAACACCCACACCCGCTACCGCTTCACCTGCACCCTCTCCTTTGGAGATATTTACGGCCAGATCATCATTTGGTTGATTGTCATCTTTGCCAGCCTGGGCGCTGCCCTCTCCCTGATGAATAGCCCCCTCTATGCCTTTCTCACCATCGCCCTGATTTTGGTCATTTCCCTGCCTTTTTTGCTCTTCGCCTTTGTGACCACCCTGCTCAACCACATCGAGTTTGTGGCCGTTCCCCCTGAGGCAGAGGAAGAGCGAGCTGTGGCAGCCAAGTCGCGGATGGCCGTCGGCTAGCAGCCAGTGGGCCCCTTCCGGCGCTAAGGATGCCGCAGGTTGGCCAGCCGTTTCGGTGGCCAGCGGGGCTTTCTGCTTAATACTTGTTTAAACTCCGTCAGATTTTGTCTATAATTGAGTCGGCAGGCCTGACAGCTTTTTCCACCTTCAGGAGAGTTCTGCAGCCAAGCAGGATCCTAATCTATGCAAGGGATGGATCTACCTTGGCTGAGGGAGATGACGTGGTAAGAAGCTGTACCGTTTGACCTCTTGGCTGGTCTTGCTGCCTTGCTTGCAGAGGCGAGCCGGCTGAGGATGGCTTAGGAGAGGGCTGCAAGTCAGTTCAGGAAGATGGGTGTGCTGTAGTGATGAAGGTGATGGACAATAGCTTGGCGCAGCTCGACTACCGAGTGTACAGGTTGGCGCGGCTGTTGAGCGAGTATTTGAATTTGGGGGAATTGATTGCCCTGTCTGTTGGCTCTCTGCAGGAGGGGCGTTCTCGCAATGGAGATTAGGCTGGGCCTGATCTACCCGGGCGCTGGCGTCGGCAAGCGGGATCCCGTAGCCTAGGTAATTTGTCCTCCGTTACAGCCCCTATGCGGATCCCTTCCTGGTGGCCGAAGCTCAGTTTTCAGGTCTGGCTGATCTTCATCGGTCGGCTGCTTTCCCAAACCGGAACCGGCTTTACCCTGTTTTATGCCACCCTCTTTTTTGTCAATCGGGTAGGGCTGACCGCCACCCAAGTGGGCTTGGGGCTGGGCGTTATGGCTTTTGCCGGGGTGTTTGGCCGCATCCTGGGCGGCTCGATGGCCGATGGTTCTTGGGGGCGCCGCTCCACGTTGATCCTCTCGCTGTCTATTTCTGCCGTGGGATCCTTTGGGTTTGCGCTCTCCTACGAGTTCTGGAGTTTTGCCTTGGCCAACGTGGCGGCAGGTTTGGGGCAAGGGTTATACTGGCCGCCTGCAGAAGCGATTGTAGCGGATCTAACCACGCGCGAGCAGCGCAACGAAGCCTACGCTCTCAACCGCCTGGGGGATAGCCTGGGTCTCAGCCTTGGGGTGGCTATGGCCAGCACGCTGGTGGCTCTGACGGGGGCCTATCGGCTCTTGTTTGTAATCGATGGTGTTACTTTTCTAATCTTTTTGGCGGTGCTCTGGTTTTTCATCCGGGAAACCCGGGCCACCTGTTCGGCGACAGAGCCTGTGTTAGCAGGTTGGAAAACCGCCCTTGGGGATCGCTCTCTCTTGGTGTTTGGCCTGTCGAATATCCTGTTCACCACTTACATCGCTCAGCTCAGCAGCAGCATGCCCCTCTACTTCCGCAATCGGGTAGGGATCCCAGAGGTGCAAATCGGCATTCTGTTTGCCTTACATGGGGCTCTGATTGCTCTGCTGCAGATGCCGGTGGCCCGTTGGCTAAACCGCCGCACGCGCGTCCAAGGGTTGCAGGGATCCGCCCTAATGTGGGGGGTGGGATTTCTCCTGGTTTGGCTCAGCGGCCTGGCGGCAGGGCTGGGAACCGGGCCGGCTTTGGGGGTGGCGGCCTTGGCTCTGGTGGTGCTCTCGTTGGCCTTGGTAAGCTATAACCCCTCTGCCTCTGCTTTGGTGGCGGATTTGGCGCCGGATCACTTGCGGGGGGTGTATCTGTCGGTCAACTCCCTCTGTTGGGCGGCAGGATTTGCCGTTGGCCCCATGATTGGGGGGATGGCTTTGGACTTGCCGCAACCGTGGGCAAGCGGGTTGTGGGTCTTTTGGGTGATCAGCGTCGGCCTGGTTTTGGGGATCCTCGGCTTTCTTAATCGCATTCTGCCCTGCCAGGTGAATAGAGCCACAGCGCCTCTGATCGTGGAGCCCTAAAGCGCAGAAAAGAAGCGGATCTGGGGAGCCCGGCTTGGCCAGTAGCTTGTTAGGATCAATCCGTCCTCAAAGATGGGTCTTGAGACCCAGTTTTTTGGGTGAGGATGCCGAACAGGAGGGCTGGTTCCACAATCTGGTCTCAACGGTGGAGGATCTGAATCGTGAGCTTGATTGGCAACATCATTTG
>NZ_JANSJH010000007.1:34212-48422 GCF_047462495.1 Synechococcus sp. H55.2
TCTGGTCTCAACGGTGGAGGATCTGAATCGTGAGCTTGATTGGCAACATCATTTGGCTCATCTTCGGGGGCTTGCTGACAGGTTTGGGCTATATCTTGGGAGGGCTGAGCCTCTGCCTGACGATCATCGGCATTCCTTTTGGCTGGCAGAGCATCAAACTGGGGTTTGCAGTGCTGGCCCCTTTTGGGAAAGAAGTGGTGGAGTATCCCGATGCCAACAGCCCGCTGCTGCTGATCTTTAACGTTATCTGGCTATTGCTGTTCGGCTGGCCGCTGGTGCTTAACCATCTCTTCTGGGCTCTGATTCTGGCCATCACCATTGTCGGGATCCCTTTTGCAAAACAACACATGAAGTTAATTATTTTGTCCTTGTTGCCCTTTGGCCGAGATCTGCGCTGAGGAAGTGGGTGGACTTGGGATCTCGCCTTTTGATTTCCGAAGACTTCGCCAAGCTGACGGTAGGGGCGGATGCAGACTATGGGTCATCCTGCCGCCAAAATCGCCTCCAACAAGGGATCCGCCCCAAAGCGCACCACATCGGTACAGGGCCGTCCGGTCTCGGCTTGCACCTGGCGGATCTGCTGCAGCGCCGCTTCTTCCTCCCAGCCGAAGGTATTGAGGGCAATCCCCACCACCGGCACAGAGGCGAAGGCACCAGCAGCCATGGCCACCTGTTCGTACAGCTCGATCACCTTGGACAAAGGTGGGATGGGCACGTAGTCCATCCCTTTGATATGGGTCTGGCCGGCTCGGTGGACCAAGATCAAATGGGTGGGCTGGGATCCCCGCAGCAGGGGCAAGGTCGCTGTAGAGGCGGGGTTGAGCAGGGATCCCTGGCCTTCGAGGTGCAAAATGTCGTGGTCAAAGCCAGAGCGCAGCACCAGTTGCTCCACCGCTCCGCTGGCGTAGTCCACCCGCACCGCATCCAACGGGATCCCCTCGCCGCTGATGAGGATCCCGGTTTGTCCGGTGGCCAAAAAGCGGGAGCGCAGTCCCCGTCTCAGGCTGGCCCGGTGCAGCTCCAGGCTGGCGGACATTTTGCCCACGCTCATGTCGGTGCCCACCGTCAACACCCGTTTGCAGGGCAAGGTGCGGGCCAAAGCTTTTCCCACCGACAGGTTGGGGGGTTCGCGGCGAATGTCCCAGATCCAGGCTCCCGGCTGCAGCCACTGCCGCAACTGGGGATCCTCGGCCAGAGGCGTGTGGAGACCGTTCACCAGAGATAGGCCGGCTTGCAGGGCTTGGCGCAACTCCTCCCGCCAGGCTTGTGGCAACTGGCCGCCCGAAGGGGCAATCCCGATCACCAGCACTTCAGGCCGGTAGGCCAGCGCCTCCGCCACCGAGGCCACAATGGGAATGGCTTTGGCGATGCCGGTCAGATGAACCAGGGATCCCCCCGCCTGCTCCCGGTCGATCACCGCCACCACCGGGAAAGGCCCGTATCGCAGCAGCCCCAAGCCCGTTTTGCCGTGCTCCCCCAGCAGGCCACCGTGGAGCAGGATGGCCACCCGAGTTTGGCTGGATAGGGATCCCGGCTTTCCCATTACTCCTCCCGCAGCTCTACCCCCAAGCCCGGTCGGTCGGTGGGGATGAGACGGCCCTCCTGCAGGACGGCCCCGACGAAGGGATCCTCGACAAGATTGAGGTGGCTGTCCAAATCCAGATAATCCACCAGTGGGGCCAAGTGGGCCGCCGCCGTATTCCCCAGAGCCGTGTTGCTGTAGCAGCCCAGCATCACCTGCAGCCCGTAAGATTTGGCCGTGTGGATCATGCGCCAGGCTTCGCTGAGGCCCCCACATTTCATCAGCTTGATGTTGATGCCGTGGACGCGATCCGCCAGGGCAGGAATATCGCGGCTGTCGCAGCAGCTCTCATCCACAAAGATGGGCAGCTTCGACTCGTGCCAGAGGGTGATCAGCTTCGCCTCCTGCCCCCTCTCCAAAGGCTGCTCTAGGTAGCTCACCCCTTGCCCCGCCAGCCAGTTGCTCATGCTCAAGCTCTGCTCCACCGTCCAAGCCCCGTTGGCATCCACTGTAATCAAGGATCCCAGCGGGATCACCTCTTGCACAGCAATCAGCATGTTCTGATCCGCCCTCAGCCCCAAGTCGCTACCCAGCTTGATCTTAAAGGCCCGCGCTTGGGTCTGTTCCATCCAGGCCAAGGCCCGCTGGCGGGCCGCTTGAGGGGTGGAAATGCCAATGGTCAACGTGGTGGACGGAATGCGGGAGCGATCCAGCCCCCACAACTGCCACAGGGGCTTCTCCAGTCGTTTGCCCATCCAATCGTGCAGAGCCATATCCACCGCCGCCCGCGCCGCCGACGGGATCCCGGCCTGCAGCAACTGGGCCTCGATTTGCTGGCGCTCCCAGGGGGAGTGGCGCCTCAGGATCCCTTTGGCCACATCTAGGCCCATGAGGATATCGTCCAGGGACTGGTGGCAGTCGTCGCCTAGCGAGAAGGGACAAGCCTCTCCCCACCCTTCAATCCCCTCTTCCTCGATCCGCACCCACGCCAGCGCAGCCTCACTGTAGGTACCTCGGCTGATGGTCAGGGCATAGCGCTTGTGAACGGTGAAAGCTTCAACATAAAACCGCATGGGCATCTCCAGAGGAGAGAAAGCTTTGAGGGGCAATTCCATTCGAGCTTAGCTCGGTTCCCACCGCCCCCTAGCTCAGAAAAAAAGTTATCCCCTGCCCTGTCCGCTGTCTATGGTGGAGGGCCCGCCTTTACTACTGCGACAAACCCAACACCTGTCTCATCTCCAATGGCTTTGCCGCCATGGGCATCGCCATTGCGGGGGCTTTGGCCGCCAAATTGGTACATCCTGACCGCCACATCGTGGCCGTGACTGGAGATGGCAGCTACGGGTTGATCGGGTGGCAGCAGTATGGCGTCAAGCTGGCGGAGAGCATGGGGCTCAAAGGCTACCCTGTCTCAGAGAGCAGGGCTCCTGCTGCTTGGGATAGACCACCCTGTTTGCAGAGGTCATGCACGGGGTAGCTGCCGAAGAGCTTCAAAGTTTCCGCAATCGCTTCCAGCGCCGCAATCACCTCTGCATCCAGATAGGGCTGGCCGACCGGATTCTCCAGATCGACAAAAAAGACATAAGTCCCCGCCGATTTTTTGGTGGGGCGCGATTCAATACGCGACATGTTCAAGCCCCGCTCCGCAAAGACTTGCAGCGGCTTCAGCAGCGCCCCCGGCACATTGTGGGGCAGGCTGAAGGCCAAGGAAGTGTGGGATCCTCCAGGGGAAGCGGGCGCCCCATCCTGTCGATCTGAAGGCGAAAGCGGCCCACGGCCCACCACCCAAAAGCGGGTGCAATTGTCGGGGTGATCGTTGATTGGGCAGGCCAAGACCGGCAATTGGTAGAGGGTGGCAGCTCGTTCTGAGGCAATGACGGCGGCGCCGGGCTGCTGCAGGCGATCCAATTCTTCGGTGGTGGAGCGGGTTGGGATCAGCGTGGCTTGAGGCAAATGGGCTCTCAGCCACGCCTGACATTGGGCCAAAGCCTGCGGGTGGGAATAGACCTGCTCAATGTGCTGCAACTGCGAGGCACGTCCGATGAGGGCATGGCGAATCGGTAGGATCAGCGCCTGGCGGATGCTCAGCCCCTCCAGTTGCCAGAGGGCGTCCAAGGTCATGGAAACGCCGCCCTCTACCGAGTTTTCCACCGGCACCACCGCCCAGGGTTGCTGGCCGGCAGCTACCGCCTCCAAACAAGCGCTGATCGTCGGATAGGGCACCAAGGGATGGGATCCCTGGCTGTGCAGGTGAGGCTGCTCGGGGCAGGCCAGCAAAGCAGCCAGCTCCGTGTAGGTTCCGGCAGGGCCGAGAAAGGCCACCGGCGAAGCGGAAACGGTCACGTCAGCAGTGGGTAGCACTGTCGGGGGCATTCCTGCAATCAATTGTCGCTGGGGGCCAGCTCTAACTCGGTCGCGTCAGCGGTCTGGACGAGCAGCAGAGGACAGTCAGGTTCTGGGCAACGGGGATTGGCCGCCACCTTTTCCATGGCCTTCACCACCTCCAACCGGATCAGCCTCTGCAACTCCTGATCCGCTTGAATGGCTTCCAAAGTGTGAAGAGAGCCATGAAAACTGGTGGCGTAGCGAGGCTGGAGATTGTTCAAGGCCAGGGCGGCAGCATCGTGACAGAATCTCTCGCAGAAGCAGTAGCGCTGCTGGCTTTCCAGGAGGAGCATCTCGTTTATGGCTTCGAGGACGGCCCGCTCCATTTGATTTTCCAGCCTCCTCAGGGGTTTGCGTGTCTCCATGGCTGCCTCCTTGTAGCTTCCCTTACCGATGGCGAATTCCCCTTTAAGCGGGATCTGGCCAGCCGGAGTCTCTAGCGACCTCCTATCCTCTAGGGTACCCAGCTCAGCAAACAATGTTGGTGCTGGCAGCCTCTCCATTGACCAACACTCTCGGCAGACGAGCAGAAAGCCCACACAGCAGTTCGTAGGCAATGGTGCCCGCCTGGTCAGCCCAATCCTGCACAGACAAACCCATATTTGCCAGCTTGGGGCCCAGCAGCTCCACCACGTCCCCCACCTGTATATCCGGCCTCTCGGTGACATCCCACATACATTGATCCATTGTGATCGTGCCCACCTGTTGGATCAGGCCGCCGCGCACCCATCCTCGCAGCCAGCCGGAAAGCCGCCGTGGGATCCCGTCCGCATAGCCGATGGCCAGAGTGGCAATGCGACTGGGGCGAGAGGTGATGTAGCGATGTCCGTAGCTCACGCCGGTTTGGGCGGGCACGGTTTGAATGTGGGTCAGCCGCGCCTTGAGACGCAAGATCGGCTGTAAACCCGGCACCGGCAGGTGGGGAGCAGGCGACAAGCCATAGAGGACCAACCCCAACCGCACGCGGGAGTAGTGAAGACGGGCCAGAGCGCCGGCGGAGTTATCCAGATGCAACGGTGGCAAGGGATCCCCGGCTTGGCGAATCTGTTCCACCACCTGGGCAAAGCGGGCGTGCTGCTGTTCCATGGCCGGAGAATGGGGCTCGTCTGCCGTCGCCAAATGGGAAAACAGGCTACAGCCCGCCAGCTCCGGGATCCGACAAATCTGCCCCCACACGGCTGCGGCTTCGCTCCAGGGGATCCCCAAACGGGTCATGCCCGTATCTACATTGACATGCACCGGGACGGGTCGCCCGGCCCAGCGGGCCACCTGGCGCATCAGGGGGATTTGCTCGGCGCGGGTAAGGCTGACCTCCAGCCGAGCTGCCATGGCCTGCTGCAGCTCCGCCCAGGTGTTCAAAGCTCCCAAGACCAAAATCGGAGCCTGCAGCCCCATTTGCCGCAACTCGATCCCTTCCGCTAGGGTGGCCACACACAGCCCTTTGACGCCGGCAGCAACGGCCACAGGAGCCACCAAGTGGGCCCCATGCCCGTAGGCGTTGGCCTTGACCACTGCCCAGATCTCGGTATCCGGCGACAAGCGGGCCTGCAACAGCCGCAGATTTTCCCGCAACTGGGCCGCGTCGATTTCCACCCAAGCCCGACTGGTTGACAGCTCCAGGTCGATGGCGCCATCCTGCTCTGCCCCCTGGGATCCTTCCCTTAGGGCGCTCCCCTGATCCCCCCAATTGCTCCGCACTGCCTGCGGAACCGCTTCTCGATTCACCACTTCACCCCCCCACACCCAAACCGGTCGTGATTAGATTTAGCGCAAAGTCCGCTCCGGCGCCATCCACAGCAGCGGCACGTCTGGGATCCCAGCAACCGCGTCGCCGGCCAACAGCCGGCTCAGCCAAGCAGCTTGCCTTTGCGGGGACAATCCCTGGCTGAGCAGTCGTCGCAGTGCCCGTTGGAAGCCATCTCCCCCACCTGCGGGCGACAAAGAGGGATCCCCGGTCATGCGCCGCAGATCCTCCACCGCTTCGGTGTATCCCCCCAAAGCATCCACCAAGCCCACCTCCACAGCTTGCGCCCCGGTGAAGATGCGCCCATCGGCCAACTGTCGCACTCGCTCTTCGTCCAAGCTTTGTCGCCGCGCGATCATCTCTGCGTCCAACACCTGCTCTGCCCCTTTTGCTGGCAGGTGCTGGCGTCCTTGGGCCACATCGCGAATGAACTGGTCAAGGGTGTTCTCCACCAAGCCCTGCAGAAGGCGCTGCTCTTGAGGAGTGGCGCTGCGGAAGGGAGAGAGGATGTCTTTGTACTCGCCGGTTTTGAAGGTCTGCGGCTCGATGCCGTAGTTCTCCAGCAACTTGCCAAAGCTGAGGCCGCTGATGATGACCCCTATGCTGCCGGTCAAGGTGCCGGGGTTGGCATAGATTTTGTCGGCAGCACTGGCCACGTAGTACCCCCCACTGGCAGCAATGTCCTCCAGGATGGCGACCACCGGCTTGCCGGCTTCGTGTAGAGCGGTTACGGCACGGTAAAGTTCCTGGCTGGATCCCACGGCCCCGCCCGGGCTGTTGATGCGCAGCAATACAGCCTTGACGGCGCGGTCTTGCACTGCCTCCCGCAACTGTTCCACAGGAGAGGTGGGCAGGCCTACCAAAGTCGAGCCCCGTGGACCTCCTATCGTTCCTTCCAGGGTGACCACCTCGATGCGATCTGCCCCCCGCGCCGACTCCAGGCCAAGCCGAGCCGACTCTGAGGCAGGTCGTGTGCCGCCAACAATGGCCGCCATCAGGCAGACCACCAGCAAAGAAGCCGCCAAAATGCGGTTAAGCAGGGATTCCTCTGTCACAAGCCCCTCAATGTCACTGACTCTGTTCTATCACCCGGCAAGCTCCTCCGGTGGCCACAAGCCGAGAGCCTGGCAGAACCCATCCACCGAGCTCTTGACAAGCATCCACCGCCTGTCTACGATGAGTGCCTGGCACTTTTCACCAGCAAGCAGCTTCTTTAGGCTACACTGGTGATCTAAGAATGGTTGATAGTTGAAGGGAGAGGGCTCCCTTTTCTATCAACTGAAAACCTGGGGCTTTAGCTCAGTTGGTAGAGCACTTCAATGGCATTGAAGGGGTCAGCGGTTCGAGTCCGCTAAGCTCCATCCTCAAATAGAGAAAAGCTCCTCAGTCAGAGAATTGGGCCAGACGAGTACAAGCTTCGGATTCATCTGCGGGTGGAGTAAAGAGCGCGACATTGCTGCCGGCGAAACCCTCACCCTATGAAGGTGAGGAGATACGCAGAGCAAGAACCTCTAGCTGGGGAGAGTGTTCACAAGGACACTTTCCCCAACCCGCACTCAGGATTTGGTATGGATCCGTTTATCCTCTGGCCGAGGCAGTCAAGGCAGAGTTCATAATCGGCCAGAACCAGTGGGGCCGCATTAGGATCACCGTGTCGATAACGTGAATGATGCCGTTGTCGGCTTCGATATCCGCCTGGATAACGGTGGCATTGTTCACTTCAAACACATCCCCTTCGATAAACAGATCGATGGGGGATCCCTCTACTGAGCCCACGCTCTGGTACTTGGCCAAATCTGCCTTTTTCAGGCGACCGGGCACCACGTGGTAACACAAGATGCGGGTCAGTTGGGGGATGTTTTGCACCAGGGTGGTAATGGTGCCGGGGGGCAACTTGGCGAAAGCTGCATCCGTGGGGGCGAAAACCGTAAAGGGGCCGGGGCTTTTCAGAGTATCCACCAAGTTTGCCGCTTTCACGGCTGTAACTAGGGTGGAGAAACCCTCAGCAGAAACGGCAATATCGACAATATCAGGCATGGCCGAGATCCTTATTTTCTGAAAGTTGGGATGATAGGAAAGCCAAAGAAACAGGCAGTTGCAGAGCTACCTAGCCTGGACACAATCGAGGAGGGGAAGGGTCAATGCCTAGCACTTGAAGTCGGCTAGCGATAGTTCTGATCCTGAATGTAGGACAGGCGGGCTGCTTCTCGGATCCCGTATTCTGGTCGGGTGAAGCGATTGAGTTGTCCCTCAAAATAACGGCGGTTCATCATCAAATGCCGCGGATTGGGATCGTCCAAAGGATAGAGAAAAGCTGCCCTCCCCGCCTGGATCACGGCTGAGGTAACGTTGTACATGGAGCGCTGGAAGCTGATCCCAAGCTGGATCAGCATGTCATCTTCGCCGCGGCAATGCTTGCGGTAATACTCCACCAAATACTGGGGCAAAAAGTGGTACATATCCTGGTGCAAAAGCGTCGGCGGGATCCCAGCAGTGGCCACCGGAAACTTGTCGGCGTAGAGGATCCCATAGTGGAAGTCCAACTGGTTGGTGGGAACTTCGTTGGCCTGGGCGTTGTAGGACTTGGTGCCGCGGAAGGGAGAGGTGCGATAGAACACGGCCTCTACGTAGGGGAAAGCCGCCTCGTAGAGCCAGGTAAATCCCTTGGATTTGGGCACAATATCGTACCATTCCCCGCGAATGCGCACCCGGTGGTAGATGGGCCGCCCGGCAATGGCGAAGATCCCGTTGACCAAAAAGTTCATCGCCTCCGGCACGCTGGTGATTTTGCCCTCGTCGTAGAGGTCGCTCATCTCAAAAAAGACGGGGGCCATAATTTCCCAAAACAGGCCCAGCACCGAATACATGGTGGCCTGGCGGCAAAGTTCCAGAAACATGTCTGGAAAGAGCTTGTACAGGCCGGTCAAGAGAGGATTACCCTGACAGTAGGCGCGGATGGCGCGGTCGGCATTTTGTTTGTATTCCTCGGAATCCATATAGGGATCCAACAGGCCCCCCATATCCCGGTGCCAGAGCATGGCCCGCATACATTCTTCAGCAAATTCCATGTTGATGCGGTCATGCCAGAGGTGATGCAAAATCCGCGGCAGCTTGCGCTTCAGCTCCCCTTTTTCCATGAACTCCAGAAGTTCCGGGTGGGCCGTGGCGGGGCCGCGCCAAATGCGCAAATCTGCATTATCTCCCGCGTAGTGGTTGGCCAGCTTTAGGTATTCTTCGGGAATGATGAACTTAAAAAAGGGCAAGGGATCCACAAACACCTGCTCGGCAATGTAGAGCAGATCCCGCCAGTAGAAGTCCATCGGCACCGCATAGGCTTTGTAAAGGCCGATAATTTGCATCAGGTTTTCCGGCGTATCCGGCAGCATGGATCCCCCCGCTTCGAGGCGGTGGACTACATCCGCAAAAGGGTGGGTAGAAGGGGGAAGCTTGCGGGTTGTGAGGGTTGTCGTCATGGAAGAAGTCTCCAACTCTTCAAAAGCTCTGGATCCTTGAGGCTATGCGTCGAGATCTCAATTCGGTCTTGGACGCTTCCTGGAAGTTCTCCGATTGCTTTGGTCGCCTCCCGAGAAGGTGATCTAGGGAGAATGGGCAAAGTCGCCGGCTGAGGCCAAGATGAGGGTTTGGGCCTGAGCCACCTGGGTGGATAGAGTAAACGCCAACGGTTGCGGCCATTTCACCAGGTTCATAGGCTGGATCCCAAACCAGACGATCAAGGCAGTTAAGATAAAGCCCGGGATCCGCTCCCAACCTTGCACCCGTGGGTAGTAGGCGGTGCGGTTGTCCAATTTGCCGAAGCAGGTGCGGTTGAGCAGGATTACAAAATACACCGCCGTCAAGCCGGTGCCGCAGATGCTGATCAAGGTGGGCAAGGGAAAATCTTGGTAGCTGCCCTGGAAGATCAAAAACTCCGCCACAAAGCCCACCAAGCCCGGGATCCCGGCGCTGGCCATGCCGCCCAAAATCAGCAGGGCACTCACGGTGGGCAGGCCGCGCAGGGGATTGAGCAGGCCGTTGAGCACGTCCAGATCCCGCGTTCCCACCTTGCGCTCCACCAGGCCCACCAGATCAAACAGCAGCGCCAAAATCAGGCCGTGGGAGATCATCTGCACCATCGCCCCCGTCAGGCTAATCGGTGTGGCCGCCGCCATGCCCAGCAGGATATAGCCCATATGGCCAATGGAGCTGTAGGCCACCATGCGCTTGATGTCTTTTTGGGCGATGGCCGCCAGAGCCCCCGACAGCACAGCAATGGCCCCCCACCAGGCCAGGATCCCGCCCAGATCGGCCCAAGCTTGGGGAAACAACTGCAGCCCAAAGCGAAACAGACCATAGGTGCCCAACTTGGAGAGCACCCCACCCAGCAGGATCGCCACCGGCGGCGAAGACTCGCCGTAGGCGTCGGGCAGCCAGGTGTGGAGAGGCACCAGCGGCATCTTGATGCCAAAAGCCACAATCAACGCCAAGAGTGTCAGGGTTTGGGCAGCAGGGCCCAGAGAGCTAATGCGAACCTCGGCCAGCTCAAAGGTATGGGGATCCCCTAGCCAGTAGATGGCCAAAAACGCCCCCAACAGGAAGATGGCAGAGACAGCGGTGTAAATCAAAAACTTGATGGCGGCGTAATCCCGCTTGGGGCTGCCCCAGATGGAAATAAGCAGGTAGATCGGGATCAGCACCAGCTCGTAAAAGAGGAAAAACAAGAGCAGGTTCTGAGCGGCAAAAGCCCCGTTGACCGACCCGCTCATGAGCAGAATGCAGCCGTAAAAGAGATTGGGCCGCTTCACTTCCGGCTCCGCCGTCAGAATGGCGATGAGGGTGAGCAGCCCGTTCAGGGCCACCATCAACAAAGACAGCCCATCCAAGCCCAGGGAGTAGCTCAGCCCAATTGGCGGGATCCAATCCCACCGCTGCTCCCACTGCAAGCCGGTCGCCTGCAAGTCGAAGCGGGTAAATAGGAGCAGGGAGATGGCCAGCGGGATCGCGGCCAAGACCACCGCCAGCTTTCGCCCTCCCAAGCCCAGGAACAGGAGCAGGGATCCCACAATCGGCAACACAATCAAGGCACTCAGCATCGTCTTTTTCCTCTTTTCTAAGGACTCCGTCCTGCCACCACCCAAGCCTAGAGAATGAGCCAGCCCAGCAGGGCCACCCCCACCACAATGGTCAGCACATAGGCCTGCAACTGGCCGGAGGTGGTGTATTTCAGGACTTGGCCGCCTGCCAGCACCGCCAAGCTGGTCAAATTCACCAAGCCGTCCACCACGTAGCGATCAAAGAAAGCCGTGACATCAGAGATGATGCGCACCAAAAACACCACACTGGCTCGGTAGAGCTTGGAAGTGTAGAAGTCGTTGGCCAGCAGATCCTGCCAGTCGGCCAAGAAAGCCCAGTCCACCGGCCGCCGCTCCCGCGGTAGGTACAGCCAGGCTCCCAAGGCGATGCCCGCCAAGCTGGATCCCGTCATCACTCCAACGGGGATCCCTTCTAGGACGGGAATGAGATCCAGCGCCGCCAGGATCATGGGCATGTGCAGCGCCACTCCCATGGTGACTGTGCTGGGCAACATCATTGGCCAATGCACCTCTGGGGAACGCTCGCTCATCTGCTGCGGCTTACCCCCCCAAACCAGGCCGAAGACCCGCGTCAGCCCCAGCGCCGTCACCGCATTGGTAACCAGCACCACTGCCGCCCACAGCCCCTGCCCCGATTGCGCCAACTGCTGCCACAGATCCGTCAACACCCAGAAGGAGCCGAAGGGGGGCAAGGCGATGATCCCGGCCATCCCCGTCAAAAAGCACAGGCCGGAGATAGGCCGCCGCGACCACAAGCCCCCCAGGTAGCGCAGATCCTGGGTAATGCTGTTCCAGATCACCATACCCAGCGCCATCACCAGCAAGGCCATCGCCGGCGCATAGGTGAGCAGCAGTTGGTAGGCTTGTTGGGTGTGTCCTGTGCCCACCGCTACAAAGATCAAGCCCATGTAGGCGCTCACCAGATAGGACAAGGCCCGCTTGGCATCGATTTGGGCCAGGGCCACGAAGGCTCCTCCCACTGCCGTCAGTGCCCCGATCACCAGCATCACTTCCAGCACGGTTGGGGAAAGAGCATAGAGCGGTTGCAGGCGAATCAACACCCAAGCTCCCGTGCCCACCACCACCGAGTTGCGCAAGATCGAGGCCGGGATCGGCCCCTCCATCGCCTCATCCAGCCACAGGTGCAGGGGGAACTGGGCACACTTGCCCACCGGGCCAGCCAACAACCCCAGCCCCGCCAAAGTGATCAAGGTCGGATCCACAGAGATAGCTCCTGCCTGCACCGACTTTGCCCAAGCCGTCAAGTCCTCAAACTCCCAGGATCCCGTCAGGGGGTAGATGGCGATGACCCCCATCAAGAGCAACAGGTCGCCAATGCGCTTGGTCAGAAAAGCATCCCGCGCCCCTGTTACCACCAGCGACTGGTTAAACCAAAGGCCCACCAACAGGTAGGTGCCCAGAGTCAAAATTTCCAAGATGACGTAGCTGAAAAACAAAGAGTCGCACAGAGCCAGGGCGCACATCCCCCCTTCAAATAGGCCCAGCAAGGAGAAAAACCGCGCCCAGCCCCAGTCCATTTCCATGTAGCCGAACCCGTACACCTGAGCCGCTAGGTTCAGCCCCGTCACCACGGCGCAGGCCCCCAGCGTTAGCGATGAGACCTGCAGCGGCAGCTCCAATACTAGATCCCCCACCTGCAGCCAGGGCAGCCGAATCACCTGCGACGGCTGATCCCAAATTGCCACCAGCGCTCCTACACTGTGCAAGAACGCCAGCAAAGTCAGCAGCGCATTCAGATAGCCCGCCGGACGGGGTCCTGTGCGCCGGGTAATTCCTGGGGACCAGATTAGCGCTCCCGTCCACGCCACCAAGGCATAGAGGGGAATGAGCCATGCAGTTGTGATCAGCCCGTTCAAGCTCATAATCCTCCTTCGGCCAGGGATCTTGGCCAAACTGGAACACTCGCTGAGATCCTGCAAGAAATCTTAAAAAGCATCCTAGCGGAGAACCGAGATAGATAAAAATTGAACTTTCCGATGAGATCTCTAGGTAAGAGTCTATGCTTTAAGAGCGGGTAGCCAGGTGGTCTCTGTTGTTGTGACCACCTTGCTTTTTATCCTCACTACTTCTATAGGGTAGATGGGAACAAGCTCCTTGGAAACCTGAGGATCCGCGGTTGGGTGGATCCAGTTTCCGGTGCTGTTTCCGATCCAGCAGGACGGGCGCGCCCCAGTTCAGCTCTTCTCCCCAGTCCGCTACTCAATCAAGTCGCTATGGAATTGCTATTGTGAAGTTGCTATGAAGATCAAGAGCAATGCCCTAGAAAGGCGTCTTGACTTTGGGTTGCTTGACCTTGAGTTCGCGAATCCGTTTCAACATTTTTTGGAAATACTCGGCCAGGTAATCTTCAAGCGAGGTCAGAGAGGTCAGTTCAATCCCCAAGGTTTCGCACACAGCTGTCATATCGGCATGCATGGGTTCTTTGGCAGCAATCACCTCGACAAAGGCCAGCCGGTCGGCAATGTTCCAGCTCCACTGAAAGAACTGGGCCACCTTACGCGCTCCTCGCAGCAGTCCCAAGGGCATGGTGCTGACCTTGGCTTTTTTGCCGGAGAGCTGCTCGCACAGGGCGATGACTTCTTGGGATGTCCAGGCCTTGGGCCCCACCAAAGGGAAGATCTGCTGCTTGGCGCCTTCGACACTAAGGGATCGCACAGCAAACCGGGCTGCATCTAAGGTGTCGACGTAGGCTGTGGGGATGCTCTCGCTGGCTACCCAAACAATTTGCTCTTCCAAAATGGGGATGGCATACTGGCCGATCAATCCCTGCATGAAGCCCGCCGGACGAAAGATGGTGTAGGGCATCTGGGATCCGATCAAGTACTTCTCGATGTGGTGCTTGAAATTCATCAGGGGCACATTGGGGTACTCATGCTGAGCACCCATGATGGAGAAAAAGACGAAGTGGCCCACTTGGGCAGCCCGTGCCGCATTGATCAGAGCAACTTTGCCATCCCAATCCACCTGGCGGGCGCTGAGGGTGTCGGTTACCCGCACCGTGGCACAGTCGATCACCGCCTCGACGCCTTCCATCGCCGCTCGGAGCGTGCTGGGCTGCAGTAGGTTCCCCACCTTGAGGTGGGCGCCCCATTCACTCAAGAAAGCAGCCTTGGCCGGGTTTCGCACCAGACAAGTCACCTGATGCCCTTCTTCGATGGCCCGCCGCACCACCTGACGGCCCAGCGTTCCCGTTGCCCCCACAACCAGCACGTTCATAAAATTATCATTTCTTAACCTTAGGCTTAGTCTATCAGACAAAGGCAGCTTCCAACACAGAAGGATAGCTTGGTAGCCCCGAACTGGAGTGCGGGGCGGAAAAGCCCGTAATTGGCAATAACAGCGCCTTTACGAGTTTGTTTTTGAACTGCGTAAGAATCCCCCGCCTTTAGGCAGTGGGAGTGTCAAAACTCGGCCCAACTCTAAGCCATGAACAAAACAGGGATCCCCG
>NZ_JANSJH010000007.1:48522-51224 GCF_047462495.1 Synechococcus sp. H55.2
CAGGGATCCCCGGCTCAGTCTGCTGCCGAGAGAGTGTTCACCCAGCCAGCTCGTTCATGCGTTGTGCCAAGGTGAAATCCAGTTCCGTAATGCCTCCGGCATCGTGGGTGGTGAGATCCACCCGCACGCGGTTGTAGACATTGGTCCACTCGGGGTGATGCCCCATGCTCTCGGCCACCAAAGCCACACTGCTCATCCAGCCGAAAGCTTCCACAAAGGAGCGAAATTGAAACTGGCGATGCAGTTTCCCCTCCTGCAAAGACCAGCCGGGCAGCTTCTCTAGCTTGGCCTGGATCTCGGCTTCACTGAGTTTGACAGGTCTGGACATGGGCCTTCCCTCCAGTCGATGCCATCGTTTCCATCACGTTTTCATCAAAAGAGCGGCTGCGGGCAGATCCCAGCTTCTTTACAAAACTTCGTAGTCTTCCAGTTCCTGGGAGGCGGCAGCAGGGCCGAGGGGTTTGTATAGCCAGTAGCCTTGCACAGCAAAGTGGGCCTGCCTATAGAAGTTAAGGGCAGCTTGATTGTGGCGGTAAACCTGCAAGGTGATGGCCGACAACTGCTGCTGGGATCCCCAGCGTTCCACCTGTTGCAGCAAAGCTCTGCCCAGCCCCCGCCGACGATGGGCGGGATCCACCCAGAGCAAAAAAACGTAGGCCACCCGACGATGAGTGGCTTGGTCGGTAGAAATGCCGGCCCACACGCCGCCCACCGGCTCCCCTGTTGCTTCGTTGAGGATCCACCAGCAGGGAGTACGGGGGGGGTCAAAGAGGCGATCCAGGGTCGCTTCCAGGTGATCCCACTGGCTTTGCTCGGGGAAAGACTCCTGCAAGGTGGCCTGCAATCCCCGCCGCACCCAGGGCCGATCCCAAGCAGAGCCAATGCGCCAACGGTAACCAGCAGGCAGAGGGATCTCCAGTTCAGCCATCCTCAAACATTCGCGGAAGAAAGATCGGCAAGACCCATCGATGTTACTTCCTCTACCGGGGCCGGCTGGGCCATATCTTCCGGCAGAAACGAGCGGATGCTCACCACCACCAGAGTAAACAGGAACACCAGCAGGATGAGAGCGGGAAAGATATACTGCCGTAGAATGTTCATATTTCTACATAACCTTGGCCTTTACAGTATAGTCCAGAGCAGGATCTCTGGTCGGCCTTGTGGCAACCTTCCCCAGCCCCTATCGACTAACCGGGCGGGATCCCGCGCGTCAACAAGGTGAGAGACTGTAGCCTATGATTCCAAAGTAAGCTCCGTCGTGCATTAAGGTTAAGCGCAGGTAGGTAGGTACTTGCCCTGACCCGTGAGCGGAGAGCCGATGAGCCCCCCAAGCCGCCCCTTAAAGACTTTGGGGATCCCTCCCAATGCCTGGGCTGTGAACGCCGCAATGGCCGACATCACCCGCCCGCCTTTAGAGCCTCGGCCCATCCTGCTGCCTACCTCCAGCAAAACCCTGCGCCTGGATCTGGCCAAAGCGGCGCTGCTGGTCATTGACATGCAAAACGACTTTTGCCACCCCGACGGGTGGCTGGCCAGCATTGGCGTCGATGTTACACCGGCGCGAGCTCCCATTGGCCCCCTGAAAACTCTATTGCCCCGCCTGCGGCAGGCCCAGGTGCCGATCGTGTGGGTCAACTGGGGCAATCGGCCCGACCTGCTCAACATCAGCGCCGGCCTGCGACACGTCTACAATCCCACCGGAGAGGGGGTAGGGCTGGGGGATCCCTTGCCCAAAAATAGGTCTTTGGTTCTCACCCGCGGCAGTTGGGGCGCGGCTGTGGTGGAGGAATTGGAAGTCAAACCCGAGGATATTTGGGTGGATAAGTTCCGCATGAGTGGCTTTTGGGACACCCCTCTCGACAGCATTCTCAAAAATCTCGGACGTACCACCCTCTTTTTTGCCGGCGTGAACATCGATCAGTGTGTTATGACCACGCTGCAAGACGCCAATTTCCTCGGCTACGACTGTATTTTGCTGGAAGACTGCGCCGCCACCACCTCTCCTGAGTACTGTCTGCTGGCCACCCTTTACAACGTCAAGCAGTGCTTTGGCTTTGTTGCTTCCTCTGCTGATTTGCTGGCAGCTCTCCCCTCTTAGCGCTTGCCACTTTCCACCCACCCTCTCTTGAGGGGAGGATCCCGATGCAAACGCTCTCCCGCTGTGTGATCCCAATCGTCAAAACTCCTGCCGATTATCAGGCCTATCGCATCAGCCCCCACGACACCAATCGTCTGGCCATTGTGTTCGATCCTTCTCATGCTCAAGTCTCGCTAACGTTCTGTGTCGAGATTTTCGATGAGGGAGGCAGAACGCCCCCCAATCGCCATCAAATGGCTGTGGAAATGTTTTTCGTGCTCAAGGGGGAAGGTTTAGCTATTTGCGATGGGAAAGCGGCCCCCATCAAAACCGGAGACAGCATCCTGGTGCCGCCGACCGGTGTCCACGAAATCCACAACACCGGCCCTGGCCGTCTCTACGCCCTCTGTATGATGGTGCCCAACGAAGATTTTGCCGAGCTGATCCGATCTGGGATCCCTGCTGACTTGGACGAAGAGGATCTGGCAGTTTTATCTGGGGGCTGGAGAAGGGCTTGAGCCTCAAGTACTCCTGGAGACTTGGGCCTATTCCAACAGCGGTTCTTACCCCTTCTGTCTATCCGCTTGGAGCCAAGCTTCCCTCCCAAGGCAAGGGATTTTGGGCT
>NZ_JANSJH010000008.1:0-7716 GCF_047462495.1 Synechococcus sp. H55.2
TCCAGGAGCAAGCTGGTTCATAAGCGGCCCAAGAGCATGTACCCTCCGATTTTAATGTGTGTTTCTCGAAAGTTTCTCTCGCCTCTTTGCGGGCGCCACCGCCAGGCTGTCTTCATTCCCAGCGTGTTCTTGATATATTTTGAATGCTTGTTAAACGCCCTGGCGGAGATTGAAGACTGGACGAAGGCTGTGGGCCATGGAGAGCTATCTGGATCTGGATGAATCTGATAAACTCAGGCGGGCGCTTTGCCGAGTCTGCGGGTTGCTGTCTGTCGGGTATCTATGCTGGCTAACTGGCTGCCAATTTCAGGGATCCCTCTGGCCATGCTCGGCCCGGTGAAAAACCCGGTTCTGGTGTTCCTGATCATCCTGACGATCATGCTGGTGGCGCCGTTGCTGTTTGAGCGGCTGCGCCTGCCGGGGATCATCGGCCTGATCCTGGCCGGCTTGGTGGTGGGGCCCTACGGCTTGGGCATCTTGCAGCGGGATGAGACCATCGTCCTGCTGGGCACCGTGGGGCTGCTGTTTCTCATGTTCATGGCCGGGCTGGAGACCAGCCTGGAGGATCTGAAGCTGAATGCCTGGAAGGCCAGCGTCTTTGGGGTGCTCACCTTTCTATTGCCAATGGTGATCGGCACGACGGCCATGCTGGCTTTGGGGTATGGCTTTCTGGCGGCGGTGCTGGTGGCTTCGTGTTTTGCCTCCCATACCCTCATTGCCCTGCCGATCGTCTCCAAGTTGGGCCTGATGCGCCTGCAGACGGTGACAGCCACCTTGGGGGCGACGCTAATTACCAATGTCTTGGCGTTGTTGGTGCTGGCGGTGGTGGTGCGCGCCCACCAAGGCGGGCTGACGCTGCAATTTTGGCTGACGCTGATCCCCTCGATTGCCCTCTACACCTTTGCCACCCTCTGGGGGGTGCCCAAGCTGGGCGGTTGGTTTTTCCGGCGCTTCGGCCACGACGAGGGGGCAGAGTTTACTTTTGTGATCGCTACCCTGTTTGTGGTGGCCTACGGAGCGGGGTTGATCGGCATTGAGCCGGTGGTGGGCGCCTTTTTGGCCGGGACGGCCATCACCCCCCTCATTCCCCAGCTTAGCCCCCTCATGAACCGGATTCAGTTTATCGGCAACACGTTGTTTGTGCCGTTTTTCTTGATCTCGGTGGGAATGCTGATCAACCCCGGCATTCTCTTGGGCGAGCCGCGCACGCTGCTGGTGGGCGGGGTGATGATCGCAGCGGAGGTGGTGAGCAAGTTTTTGGCGGCTTGGATCCCGGCCCAACTGTTCGGCTGGCGCTTGGCCAGCGCCATGGTCATGTTCGGCCTGTCGGTGGCCCAGGCGGCGGCTACTTTGGCGGCGATCACGGTGGCCTTTAACGTGGAGTTGGTGGATGAGCTGACGGTAAACGGCACCATCGCCATGATCCTGATCACCTGCATTGCCTCGCCTTGGATCGTGGCCCGCTGGGGCGAGCAAATCCAGCCTGCAGAGGTGGCGGCAGAAGCCGGCGACTTGCCCAAACCAGCCTGGGGATCCCGCGTCTTGGTGCCGGTCGCCAACCCCGATACCGAAAGCAACCTGCTGCAGTTGGCTTTGATTTTGGTCAAAAAAGAAGGGGGGACGTTGCTGCCGCTGCACGTTTTGTCTGACCGGGCTGGGATCTCGCCCGCGGCCCTTTCTCGGCAGGAACAGTTGCTGTCCTTTGCCGAAGCTTTGGCCCACAGCGCCGTGGCCCGAGTGGAGCCGATTCGCCGGGTGGATGATTCGGTGGAAAAAGGGATCGTTCGCTCGGCAGCGGAACGGCAGGCTACCTTGGTAATCCTGGGCTGGAAGGGCTACTCCACCTATGCGGAGAATTTCTTCGGCAGTGTCATCGACGCAGTGGTGCGGCAGGTGGGGATCCCGGTGTTGATTACGCGGTTTCCTGTCCCGATTGAGACGACGCGGCGCATCCTTTTGGCAGCCCCAGAGTTGGAAGTGTCTTCTGGATCCCTGCAGCAGACGATTGGGCTGGCGCAGACGCTGGCCGAGGAGTTGAAGGCGGCGCTGCAGATTCTTTTGGTGCAAACCCGACCGCCGCGGGAGCGCTCCCCGGCCCTGGTGGCGGAAAGCTACGCCCATCTGCCGCTCCAACGGGTGCAAGGAGGGCTGGTGGCCGAGGTGCTCAAAGCGCTGCAGCCGGGAGATGTGTTGATGTTGATCCCCAGCGAAGCCCGCAGCCGCTCCCGTCTGAGCCGAGAGCCGGAGACCATTGCCCGCAACCGGCCTAGCCTTTCCATCCTTGTGGTGCATCTGCCTGCTGCCTCCCCGGCACGTCCGCAGGAGGGCGTTCTGGCAGCAGGGGATCCCACTTGGTACTGATGGCGGGTTAGAGCGCTTGTGTGAACGCCGCCCCGGCTCCCCTGATAAACTGGGATCCCCAGGGGGGATGTCGCTAAGAGCATAGGGGTATGGTTGCCTATTTGCTAGAAGTCGGCTGTGAGGAGCTGCCGGCCAGTTTTGTGGATTCAGCCCTAGAGCAATGGAAAACCGGGATCCCGGCCTCTTTGGCAGAAGCCCATCTGCAGGCCGAGGAGATGCAGCTTTTCGGCACGCCACGCCGCCTGGCGGTTCTGTTGCAGGGGTTGCCCACCCAGCAGCCGGATCGCGTCCTAGAGGTGAAGGGGCCGCCGGCTCAGGTGGCCTACCAAGACGGCCGGCTCACCCCGGCAGGGGAAAAGTTTGCCCAAAAACAAGGAGTGGATCCCGGTAG
The DNA here is from genome assembly GCF_047462495.1 of Synechococcus sp. H55.2. Classification (NCBI taxonomy): domain Bacteria; kingdom Bacillati; phylum Cyanobacteriota; class Cyanophyceae; order Synechococcales; family Synechococcaceae; genus Synechococcus; species Synechococcus sp. H55.2. The sequence continues at coordinate 2,753 of NZ_JANSJH010000008.1, forward strand.
CCTGGAAATCCGGCAGGTGGGCAAGGGATCCTTTGTCTTTGCCGTGCAGCGGGTGCGGGGTCGACCGACAGCAGCGGTGCTCCAGGAATTGGCGCCCACTTGGATCACCAGCTTGAGCGGCGAACGGCTGATGCGCTGGGGCTATGGAGACTTGAAGTTTCCGCGCCCCATCCGCTGGCTGGTTTCCCTTTGGGATGATCAAGTGCTGCCTTTGCTGCTGCCGACCCATGAGGGCAATTCCATGTCGGGCTTGGTGGCCGGGCGGGTGAGTCGGGGGCACCGCATTTTGGGATCCCAGCAGGTTGTCCTGGAGCGGGCCGAGAGCTATGTCCGGCAAATGCAAGAGGTCGGGGTCAGTCCCGATCCGGCAACACGGGCGGCCCATATCCAGGCGGAGGTGACCAAGCTGGCCAAGCAGGTGAGCGGCCGCGCCCAGATCCCCCCTTCTCTGCTGCAAGAGGTGGTGCAGTTGGTGGAGTGGCCAACAGCAGTTCTGGGGCGCTTTGAGCCGGAGTTTTTGCGATTGCCCCCTGCGGTGATCGAGACGGTGATGATCACCCACCAGCGCTACTTCCCGGTACGGGATGGCCGGGATCCCCAGAAATTGCTGCCCTATTTCATCACCATTTCCAATGGTGATCCTGAGCAGTCGGAGCGGATCGCGGCGGGCAACAGCCGGGTGGTGCGGGCACGCTTGGCCGATGCCCGCTTTTTCTACGAAGAGGATCGGCGGATCCCCTTGGCGGAGCGGGTGGAGCGGCTGCAGGCAGTCGCCTTTGCCGAGGGGCTGGGATCGATGCGGGATAAGGTGGAGCGCATCCGCCACATCAGCCGTCTCATCGCCGCTGCCTTGAATTTGGATCCCCAGGAGCAGGCGCTGGTGGATCGCACGGCCCAACTGTGCAAGGCGGATCTGGTGACCCAGATGGTGTACGAGTTCCCGGAGCTGCAGGGGATCATGGGGGCCGACTACGCCCGGCAGGATGGGGAACCGGAGGCGGTGGCTGAGGGGATCGAGCAACACTACTGGCCTCTGGGGGCGGGGGAGGCTCTGCCCACCTCTTTAACCGGGCGGGTGGTGGGCTGGGCAGATCGCCTGGACACTCTGGTGGGCATGTTTCGCTTGGGGCGGATCCCCAGTGGTTCTTCGGATCGCTTTGCCCTGCGGCGGGCCGCCAACAGCCTGGTGCTGGTTGCCTGGGAGGCCGGCTGGAGCTTTGACTTCAACTCCCTGTTGCAAAGGGTGGTGCAGGACTACGCAGCGGGAGATGAAAAGACCTTAAAAGCGTTGCAGGAGTTTCTCGCCCAGCGGCTGCAAACCCTTTTGCAGGAAGAAAAGCGAATCGACTATGACTTGGTCAGAGCCGTGGTCGGGGATCCTGAATCCGTGCAGACAGAGGATCCGCAGAAATCGGAACTGACCTTGCGGGCCCTGAGCAACCTGCCTTTGACCTTGCTGCGGGCCGAGTATCTGCAACATTTGCGGGCTACCGGGGAATTGGCGGATCTCTATCCCACCCTCAATCGCTGTGCCCGCCTGGCAGCCCAAGGGGACTTAGACTACGCCGTGGTGGATCCGGCAGCCGCTGTGGATCCCGGCCAGTTGCAGGAGGCAGCAGAACGGGAGCTGTACGAAGCCTGCCAGAGGGTTTACCACCTAGGGGTGGAGCCGGCCTTGCGGGGAGACCTCGTCCCCTTGGTGGAAGCTCTGCAAGCGGCTGCTCCGCAGGTAGCGCGGTTTTTTGAGGCGGTCTTGGTGATGGATCCGGATCCCCTGCGGCGGGCCAACCGGCTTAACTTGCTGGGGCTATTGCGCAACCAGTCGCGCCTGCTGGGGGACATGGGAGCGGTGGTCGTGGTAGGGGAATCGGCGCCGGAGAAAACCCATTAGCAACTTCCTTTCTCTCTCCGTTTGGGAGAGGAGCCGGGGGATCGGTGGGATTCTGGTCAACGCTACAAGGGATCCCAAGTATCCTGCCGCCGCAGGGTCGCTTGCCGCAGCCGGGCCAAGTTGGCGGATCCGGTGCAGAAGGCTGCGATCCTCAGCTCCTCGATCACGGCGCGAAAGGTATCCACCACTGCCTGCGCTTGTCCTTGGGAGACGGCGTGTAAAGCGGGGGCGGCCATGCCCACCACATCGGCCCCCAGGCGGATGGCTTTGGCCACGTCGATGCCGTTGCGGATGCCGCCGCTGGCCACCAGGGGTAAATCCGGCAGCAAGCGACGAATTTCCAGCAGGGCCAACGCAGTTGGGATCCCCCAATCCCTGAAGCTGTGGGCAATGCGTTTCTTGAAGGCCTCTGTTTGGCGATGGGCCTCCACCTCGCTCCAACTGGTGCCGCCCGCCCCCGCCACATCCAGGGCTGCCACGCCGCAGTCGGCCAGCCGCTGGGCCACCTTGGCACTGAGGCCATTGCCCACTTCCTTGACCAGCACCGGCACCGGCAGTTGGGCCACCAAGCGTTCGATGCGGCCGTACAACCCGCGCCAGTCGGGATCCCCCTGGGGCTGAACCGCCTCTTGGAGAGGATTGAGGTGCAAAATCAGCGCATCCGCCTCGATCATCTCCACCGCCCGTCGCGCCTGCTCCAGCCCATAGCCATAGTTGAGCTGAACAGCACCCAGGTTGGCCAGCAGCAGAATATCCGGGGCCACTTGGCGCACCTGGTAAGTCCGGGCCAGCTCCGGGTGTTCCAAAGCGGCCCGCTGGGATCCCACCCCCATGGCAATGCCCAATTCTTGAGCGGCACTGGCCAGTTGCAGGTTGAGCTCGCGGGCTGTGTCCGTTCCCCCGGTCATGCTGCTGATGAGCAGGGGAGCCTGCAGGCGTTTTCCCAGAAACCGGCAACTGAGATCGATCTCCGGCAACAGCAGCTCCGGCAAAGCTACATGCTCGAAGAAAAAGCGCTCAAAGCCGGTGCGGATCCCTTTGGCGGCTACGTCCTGCTGCAGAACAATGTCCAGGTGATCCTGCTTACGTTCGGAGATGGGAGGTGGGGAAGCGACCATGGTCTGGGTGGAAGATTGTCCAATCTATATACCCTACATGCCAGAACAGCATTGCCCGAAGACGACCCGCGGTTGTCTATGATGTGGGCGGGATCCCAACCGGACAGCCATGCAACCCTTGCACATCTTGCTGGCAGAAGGCAACCCCCATCTGCGCAGCTTGCTGGGTTGGCACTTGCAACAGGCGGGGCACCCAGTTTGGCAAGCAGAGACCATCCGCCAGGCTAAAACCCTGCTGCAGCAGCAGCCCATCCACCTGCTGATTTTGGATGCAGAGCTGTCCAACCGCGGCGGCCTGCAATTGTGCCGCTGGGCCCATCGCCAGTGCGATCTGCTGATTTTGCTGCTCTCCCAGCGGGGATCCGAAGCCGACATCATCACCGGGCTGGAAGCCGGGGCCGACGCTTACCTCACCAAGCCCCTCAGCCTGCCCCTGTTAGACGCCCATATTCAGGCCCTGACCCGCCGGCTGCGTCGCCGTATCCCTCCCACTTTTCTGCAGTATGGGGATCTCAAAATCGACCTGGTGCAACGGCGCGTCACCTTGGCCGGGGAAGGGATCGACCTCACGCCTCAGGAGTTCAGCCTGCTGATGGTGCTGGTGCAGGCAGACGGGGATCCCGTCTCTCGGCTGGAACTGCTGGAGCGAGCGTGGCCGGATTCCACCGATAACCCCCGCACCGTTGATACCCACATCCTCTCGTTGCGCAAAAAGCTGGAACGGGATCCGCGCCAGCCCAGCTTGATCCAGACAGTGCGTAATGTCGGCTACTGCTTTGGCCTCAACCCCCCCTGCTACAGGAGCAGAAAACCCGGCCAGCCGCTGTCGGGGGTTCCGGAGCTGGCCCCTACGTCCGAGGAGAGCCAGGATCCCCGTCTGGATCGCTCAGTCGCGGCAAAGACCGGCGCACCCGCTGCTCCAAAGCCAGATTGCGACGTTGACGGCTGAGCTGCAGGGCCGCCTGCAAATCAAAGAGAGCTGTCTCTCTATCCCCCATGTTCCAGTAGGCCAGCCCCCGTTCGTACAGGCCGTACTCGTCGGAGCGGTCGATGCAGTTTATGTCCGCTTCCCGGCGAAAAGCCCGCTCGTAGTCGTCCAAAGCCGCTTTGATCTCCCCCAGCGCATAGAGAAGGTTGCCCCTGCTGTAAAGGGCGTTGGGCTGCTGCGGTTCTATTTCTAGGCTGCGGCTGAGGTCGGCAACGGCCTCGCCATAGCGATCGGCCCAAGCATAGGCAACGCCCCGCCGATAGTAATGGGCCGGAGAGGGATCCCAGCGGATGGCCTGCGACCAATCGGACAAAGCCGCCTCCCATTCGCCCAGGTAGCCGTACACCGTAGCGCGGCAGGCATAGGCGGGCGCCGAGGTGGGATCCCGACGAATGGCCTCGTCCAGGTGAGTTAGAGCTGAAGACAGGGATCCCTGTTGCATAAGCAGGTTGGCCAAGCGGAGGTGGTGGGGGGCGTTGGGGTGTAGGCGCACCAGCTCGGTCAACTCCGCCGTTGCCCCCTGCAGATCCCCTTGCGACTGGCGAATCAGGCCGCGGTAAAGGTAAGGTTCTGGCCGGCGCGGGGCCAACCGGGTGGCCTGGTCGAAGTCCGCCAGCGCCTGGGGAAGCTGGCCGAGTTCGAGGTAAGCTTGGCCCCGCAGGAGGTGGGCGTTGGTCAAATGGGGATCCTGTTGCAGCGCCAGGTTGAGCTGCTCGACGGCCCCTATCAGATCCCGGTTCAGCCACCGCTCGCGACCGCGGTTGTAGGCCAAGATGGCGGGGCGGGTAAAGGCAGAAATGGCTGCCGCACTGGCCAGACCCATCACCGCCAAGAGGCGATCCTGCCGCCAACTGGCCAGGCCCCCCAGCAGCAGGGCAGCCACGACCAACAGGCGCAAACCGGCAGAGTCGTGGGCTTTGAGCATGGCATCAACCCGGAGCCGTTTGAATCTGTTTTTCTGATTCTG
>NZ_JANSJH010000008.1:7816-18604 GCF_047462495.1 Synechococcus sp. H55.2
TGGGTGGAATGGGAATTCTAGGCCCAGAGCATCAGCCGCAGCTCATAGGGATCGTGCATATCGGGGTGAAAGGGCAACAAGCGGATGGCCAGCCCCTGTAGGCCGCTGGCCTCGTAGCGAATCTGGCCGGAGAAGATGGCGCGATCCTCCATCGTCTCCACATGGGGCAAAGAGGTCGCCTGGCCGTTCTGGATCTGGCCGTTGTCGTCCACCGGCCCCTGGTAGGCCTGGACGATCACGTCCTGCGGCTGCAGGGATCCCAGCCGCACCTCGACAGTCACCGTAAGGGGATCCCGGGCCATCACCACTTGGTCATCTTGCGCCGAGGGGAGGCCGGCGGCGGAAGCTTTCTTCGGGGTTTCAATCTGGACATTGAGGACCCGAATGTTGTACCAGTTCTCCTGCAAATGATTGCGCCAGCGGGTGAACTGGCGAGCCGACTCGAAATTGTCGCGGCGCATGCGGTCAAAGTAGTTGCTGAGGGGGATGTAGGCCCGCTCGGCATACTCCAGCACCATGCGCTGCGTGCTGAAGCGGGGGCAGTTGAGCCGAATCGCCTGCTTCATGCGCTGAATCCAGGCGTGGGGCAGGCCATCGCTGCCGCGCTGGTAAAAGAGAGGGGCAACCTCTTGTTCCAGCAGGTCGTAGAGGGCATTCGACTCCACCTCATCTTGGTAGGCGCGATCCTCGTATTCCTCGCCGCGGCCAATGGGCCAGCCGGTCTGGTAGTAATCGGCCTCATCCCACCAGCCATCCAAAATGCTCAGGTTCTGTCCACCGTTGGCCGCCGCCTTCATGCCGCTGGTGCCGCTGGCCTCGCGAGGGCGCAAGGGGTTGTTCAGCCACACATCCACGCCGGCCACCATCAGGCTGGTGATGTACATGTCGTAGTCCTCGATGAAAACTAAGTGCTGGCGAAACTCCGGCTGGCGCGACACCTGCACGATCTGGCGGATCAACTCTTTGCCGGCTGTATCGCGGGGGTGGGCCTTGCCGGCAAAGATAAACTGCATCGGGTACTGGGGATGGTTGAGCAAGGCCTTGAGCCGTTCCAGGTTGTGGAGCAAGAGGGTGGCCCGCTTGTAGGTGGCAAAGCGGCGGGCAAAGCCAATGGTGAGCACCTCTGGGTTGAGGGCCTCGGAGGCTCGCTGAATCTCCACTGCCGAGGCGGCCCGCTTTTGCAGTTGTTCCACCAGGCGCTCGCGGGTGAAGGTGATCAAGCGGGAGCGGCTGCGCTCGTGGGCCCGCCACAGTTCCCCATCCGGGATCCGATCCACCTTTTGCCAAAGAGGATCGGTGGGGGGAGCCTCCGCCCAATCCGGCCCCAGGTAGCGATCGTAGAGGGCTTGGTTCTCTTCCCCCACCCAGGTGCGGACATGCACCCCGTTGGTGATGGAGGTAATCGGCACCTCCTCCAGCGGGATCCCGGGCCATAGCCGGCTGAACATCTTGCGCGAGACCGCCCCGTGCAGCTTGCTGACGCCGTTGACAAACGAGGCCATGTTGATGGCCAGCACCGCCATGCTGAAGGGGGACTGGAAGTCGCCGGTGTTTTCGCGGCCCAGGGCCAAAAAGCGCTCCCGGCTCAGGCCCATCTGGCTGTAGTAGAAGCCGAGGTAGTAGTCGATTTTGTCCGGCGGGAAGAGGTCGATCCCGGCGGGTACCGGCGTGTGGGTGGTAAACATCTGGCTGGACTTGGCCACCTGCCAAGCCTCTTCAAAGCTCAGCCCCTGCTCCAGCATCAACAGGCGGATGCGCTCCACGGCCAAAAAAGCCGAGTGCCCCTCGTTCATGTGGTAGACGGTGGGATGGATGCCAAGGGCGCGCAAAGCCCGCACGCCGCCGATGCCCAGCATGATCTCCTGGTGGATGCGCACGTCCTGGTCGCCGCCGTACAGCTCATCGGTGATGTCTTGGTCGTACTGGCTGTTGGGCTCGATGTTGGTGTCCAAAAGATACAGAGGCACCCGCCCCACCATCGCCTTCCAGATGCGGGCAAACACCTTGCGCTTGGGGTAGTCCACCTCAATGCGAATCTCGCGGCCCTCCGCATCCCGCTGCAGCTCCAGGGGCATGTTGAAGAAATCGTTCACAGGGTAGCGCTCCTGCTGCCAGCCGTCGGGGTTGAGGTACTGGCGAAAATATCCCTTTTGGTAGAGCAGGCCCACCCCCACCAGCGGCAGGCCCAGGTCGCTGGCCGCCTTGAGGTGATCCCCGGCCAAAACCCCCAGGCCCCCTGAGTAGATGGGCAGACAATCGGCCAGACCAAACTCGGCTGAAAAATAGGCGTAGCACTCCCCTTCCACCGCTTGGGCCGAGCGATACTTGCGGTACCAGGTGTCTTCCTGCAGGTAGCTCTGGAGCTGTTGGCTGGCCCGTTCCAACTGGGCCAAAAAGCCGGGATCCTCCGCCAGCTCGTCCAGCCGCTCCTGCCGCATCTGCCCCAGCAAAGCCACCGGGTTGTGGCCACAGGCATCCCAGAGATCCGGATCCATGCGCTGGAACAGGCTGCGGGTTTCCACGTTCCAACTAAAATGCAGGTTATAGGCCAGCAAGCGCAGACTTTCCAGAGCAGCCGGCAGGTAGGGAGTAACCTTAAACGTGCGTAACGGCTTCATAGTTAGGACGCGTGCAGGTCGCCACTGCCAAGCTACCCTGACCTCGGCGGGAGAGCGCAGTTTTTTACAGCTTCTTTCGAGTTGAAGGCCGGGATCCTGCCTAGGTACCACCTGCCGCTTCCAGGGAACCAAGGCATAGCGCATTCCTTGTTACGTATGGATCTAACTGCACCCCTGGCCGACACCATTGCTGCCATTGCCACTGCTGTGGTGCCCGAGCAGGGCAGCATTGGCATTGTACGCCTTTCCGGCTCGCGGGCTTTGGCCATTGCCCAGGCCATCTTTACCCCCGCTCGCCGCAACGCCACCTGGGAGAGCCATCGCCTCCTCTACGGCTGGATCCACGATGAGAAGGGCCAGCGGTTGGATGAGGCCCTAGCTGTCTGGATGCAGGCCCCCCGCTCCTACACCCATGAGGACGTGGTGGAGCTGCACTGCCACGGCGGCATCATGGTGGTTCAGTCCACGCTGCAGCAGTGCCTGCGCCAGGGAGCACGGCTGGCGCAGCCGGGGGAGTTCAGCCTGCGGGCTTTCTTGAACGGACGCATCGACCTCACCCAGGCCGAAAGTGTGGCCGATCTGGTGGCGGCTCGCTCCCCGCAGGCAGCCCAGATGGCGCTGGCGGGGCTGCAGGGCAAATTGGGACAGTCCATCCGCGCCCTGCGCCAGGAGCTGCTGGGCTTATTGGCCGAGATCGAGGCGCGCATCGACTTTGAAGAGGATCTGCCCCCTCTGGATGTTCCCGCTTGGCAGGCCCGGCTGCAAGCCATCCAGGCCCAGATGCAGGCCCTGCTGGCCACCGCCGAGCGGGGGCAACTGCTGCGCACCGGGGTGAAAGTGGCCATCGTCGGACGGCCCAATGTCGGCAAGTCCAGCCTGCTCAACGCCTGGTCGGGCCAAGACCGCGCCATCGTCACCGACCTGCCCGGCACCACCCGCGACGTGGTGGAATCCCAGTTGGTGGTGAGAGGGATCCCCGTCCAGCTTTTGGATACTGCCGGCATTCGCGCCACCGACGATCCCGTGGAACGTCTGGGGGTGGAGCGCTCCCAACGGCTGGCCCAGGCTGCCGATGTGCTGCTGCTGGTCATCGACGCCCAAGCCGGCTGGACGGATGCCGACGCCGCCATCTACGAGTCCATTCGCCACCGCCCTCTCATCTTGGTCATCAACAAAACCGACCTCGCCCCCCCTGACGGGATCCCCCTCCCCGCCGAGATTACCCACCGCGTCCCCGCCGTCGCCGCCCAAGGCCAAGGGATCCCGGAGCTGGAAGAGGCCCTGGAGCAGCTTGTCACCCAGGGACGGCCCCAGCCCAACCTGGAGGTGAGCCTTAACCAGCGCCAGGCCGCCGCCCTCCGCCAGGCCCAAGCCAGCCTGGAACAGGTAGTTCAGGCTATGCAGGCGCAGCTCCCCCTCGATTTCTGGAGCATCGACCTGCGCGACGCCCTGCACGCCCTTGGCCAGATCACCGGCGAGGAGATCTCCGAAGCGGTGCTGGATCAGATCTTCAGCCGCTTCTGCATCGGCAAGTAAGTGCTCACTAACTCATACTCATTCTGAGTTTGTGTTAGTATGGGCTGAGTTGGGGATCCTCACAGCGGATCCCGGATAATGGAGACACAACTTAGGAGGTTGGCTATGGTTACCGCCGCAAAAACCCGTCTCTACCCCACCCAGATCGACTTGCCGGCCGAGGCCCGCGCGCAACTGGTGGAGTTGCTCAACCAGTCCTTGGCGGACACGCTGGATCTGAAAACCCAGGTGAAGCAGGCCCATTGGAACGTCAAAGGCATGAACTTCATCGCCCTGCACGAGATGTTCGACACCTTTGCCGGCACCCTGGAAAACTACGTAGACATGCTGGCGGAGCGGATTACGGCTCTGGGGGGCATTGCCCGCGGTACCGCTCGCATCGTCGCCCAAACCTCGAACTTGCCCGAATACGACCTAACGGCTGAGGAGGGGCGGACTCACCTGCAGGCTTTGGCGGCCCGCTACGGCCAGTATGCGGCTGCTGTCCGCCGCAACATCGACCGCACCACCGAACTGGGGGATGCCGACACCGCCGACCTGTTTACCGAGATCTCCCGCCAGATCGACAAAGATCTTTGGTTCATCGAGGCTCACCTGCAGGCGTAACGTCGGCAAGCCAAATCTGGATAGGCAAGTGGAGTAGGCAAAAATGGGCGTCAACGCTCCCCTCCTGTACCTGGTGGCTTTGGCCGGTATCCTCAGCGTGGCAGGCTACTTCGTCCTGCGTGAGGTGCTGCGGGTGCGGGCCCAGGAAAAAGTCATCCGGCAGCTCCAGCCTCGCCTGAGCAAAGGCAAGGGATCCCCACAGGAGCACTACGAGTTGGGCAGCGTCTATCTGCAAAAGCGTCTCTACGACCAGGCCATCGTCCAGCTTAAAAAAGCTCTAGAGGTGGCTGGGGAGAACATTCCCCCCGTCTGCAACGCCCTCGGTTTTGCCTACTTCAGCCAGGGGCAATACGACCTGGCCATCCGCTACTACAAAGATGCAGTGGCAGCGGATCCCGGCTATGTGACCGCTTGGAACAACCTGGCCCATGCCTATGAGAAGAAAAATCTCTATGGCCCAAGCCTGGAAGCTTACGAAACTGCCCTGAAGTTGGATCCCCAAAATGCCATTGCCAAGCGCCGCTCGGATTCTCTGCGCAAACGCTTGTAGCCCAGCTCCTGGGGATTCCCTCTGCAATTCCATGCGCAGAAATACTCTTGACTGAGGCACAGTTGTTCAGATGGGTTGGGCTTAAAAGCTCATCATGCCTCTATAAGCCTTTCCTTATCCTCTCAAAAGAAGATTGAAATATGGAAATCTTGAGCACACATGTAAGATCCGGTATCGTGTTGCCGGGGCTGGTATTATGTCTTAAAAACGAGAGGCCATTTCATGGATTCGCAATCGGTAGCACCTGTGGTTCTGGTAATCCTGGACGGCTGGGGTTATCGGGACGCTCTCGATGGCAACGCGGTGCTGGCTGCCCAAACCCCTGTCCTGGATAGCCTTTGGGCTGCCTATCCCCATGCTCTGCTGCAAGCCTCAGGTCGAGCTGTGGGCCTGCCGGCAGGACAGATGGGCAACTCTGAAGTCGGGCATCTGACGTTGGGGGCAGGGCGGGTGGTACCGCAAGAATTGGTGCGTATCAGCGACGCCATCGAGACGGGATCCCTCTTCCAGGAGCCCCTCTTGCTGGAGGTGTGTTGCCAACTCAAAGAGCGAGGGGGCCGTTTTCATTTCATCGGCCTCTGCTCCGAAGGCGGGGTTCACTCCCACATCGACCATCTCTATGGCTTGCTTAAGTTGGCGGCCCAGGCTGGGATCCCGGCCTATGTCCACGCCATCACCGATGGCCGCGATACCTTGCCTCGCGACGGGGCCAGGGTTCTGGCCGCCCTGGAAAAAGAGCTGCAACGGCTGGGCAATGGCGTCATCGCCACCCTGAGTGGCCGCTACTACGCCATGGATCGGGATCGCCGTTGGGAGCGCACCCAGAAGGCCTACGAGATCCTGACGGAAGACGGCCCTGGCTGTGGCCGCAGCGCTGCTGAGGTCATGGAAGACTTTTACGCCCAGGATGTTACCGACGAGTTCATTCCCCCCACTCGCTTGGCTCCGGGGGCGGTGCAGCCGGGAGATGCAGTCATCTTCTTCAACTTCCGACCGGATCGCGCCCGCCAGCTCACCCAAGCCTTCGTCTGCCCTGACTTTTCCGGTTTCCAGCGCCGTCTGATTCCGGATCTCACCTTTATCACCATGACGCAGTACGATCCAACCTTGCCGGTGCAGGTGCTCTTTAAGCCCCAGAACCTGGATCACCTGCTGGGCCAAGTGGTGAGCGAGGCCGGCCTCAAGCAGTTGCGCATTGCCGAGACGGAAAAGTACGCCCACGTCACCTACTTCTTCAACGGCGGCATCGAGCAGCCCTTTCCCGGCGAAGATCGCATCTTGGTGCCAAGCCCGCTGGTGGCCACCTACGACCAGATGCCGGAGATGTCGGCGGTGGAGGTGACCGACAAGGCTATCGAAGCTATCGCCCGCCGCGAATACAGCCTGGTGGTGCTCAACTATGCCAATCCCGACATGGTGGGCCACACCGGCAACTTCGAGGCCACCGTGCGGGCGCTGGAGACGGTGGATCGCTGCCTGGGCCGTCTGCTGGCGGCGGTGGTGGATGCGGGGGGTACCACCTTAATCTTGGCGGATCACGGCAACGCCGAGCTGATGTGGGACGAGCAGGGCAACCCTTGGACCGCCCACACCACCAACCCCGTCCCCTGCATCCTGGTGGAGGGGGAAAAGCGCAAAATCCCCAGTCGCGGCGGCAACGTCAAGCTGCGCTCCGACGGCACCCTGGCCGACGTGGCCCCCACCCTTCTGGAGATCTTAGGTCTGCCTCAACCTGCCGAGATGACAGGGCGCTCGCTCTTGCAGCCGGCAGAATACACCATCCTGCAGCGGCAACCCAGCCCAGTGGGGCGCTGAGACCGGGAATTGCTCACTCGGCCACTGGGATCCCAGCCTGGGCCAGCCAAGCTCTCAGCTCTTCCCAGTTGCGGTAGAGGGCCAAAACCTGCGAGCGCTCAGGGTGATAGGGGGCGCTCAGGCGCTCCAACTGCAAAAAGCGAGCCTGGGGAGGGATCACCGCCACTTCCGGATCGGGGGGTGTGGGCCGGCGCAGGGAGCTGCTGTAGCCGCGGTAGATCAGCACCAAATCAACTTCCCCCTCGCTTTCTACCTCCACCCGCAGCACCTCCTGGGGGTGAGCCTGGCTGTAGCGCTCCAAGGCCAGCGGCCAGGGCAAAGCACTCATGCCAGCTCCCCCTTGTCTGCACCGGGCCGCAGCCGCCAGACAAAGTAAACGCTATAGAGCAGGTAGGCCACCAAGCCCCACGCCCCCACGCTCCCCAGCAGCTCCGGCGGCACATTGGGATGGAAAATCTCTCGAAACCCCAGCGGCGGCTCAAGCCAAGCTCGACACTCCGCCGATAGAGAAGCCCGGAAGGCGCAGGGCACGAAGGCCCCCGAAAAGAGGATCCCGGCCCCCATGTAACCGGTTACAGCCCACCGCCAGAGCAAAAAAGCTCGTGCCGCCCAGCTTCTCGACTGCCTGAGAGCAGTGCTCCAATCTCGCCAGAACCACAGGCAGACCGGGATCAAGAGCCGCGCCATCGCCCCGCTCAAGAAGCTGATGGGCAGGCCACCAATCATCAAATACACCGTCACCGCCAAGAGGCTGGACACCCGCCAGTAAACGATCAAGAGCTGAATCAGAGGACGTAACCCCACCGCAAAAGCCCAAATTAGGAGAGCCAACGGCAGCACCACCGTCAGCGCCACGGCCAAGCTGTAGTCCACCCAGATCGCCTTGACCAGCCAACTCACGGGGATCATCCTCGCCCTTTCTTCTCACTGCCCCATAGTATATAGAGCGGCAGGGTCGGCGGGATCCACCTCAAAACAACAGGAGGTAACAGAATATTGCAGCTTCTCGGCCACCTTAGGCAAAACTTTACATCCGAGGGCTTTCAGAAAGTTTTCCATTTTTGCCGTTGCCGATCCGCGAAGGTGGTAGATTCTTAGAGGAACATCTCCGTCTGTCGAAGGGCTAGTCGTCTTTCGAGGCGATGATTGTAAGGTTCCATCCCGTCCTGGCCCGGCCCAACTCGTTAAGTATTGTTACTTAGTCGTGTTATTTTGGGTTAAGGCCAGATCCTCAGAGGTGGTGACCTCATTCCCATGGCACGTTCTTCCCGACTTCTCTCCCACAGTCCTGCCCGTTGGAAGGCGACCCCGTGGAAGCCCAAGCCTTTGCCTCCCCTAGAGGAGGCGCCGCCTCCGTCCCAGCAGGAGGAGGATTTAGGCTGCCAGAGTGCGTCGCAGCCGTCGCTTGCTCCGGGCGAAGCGGGTTCGGGGGAGAAGGCGACAATGGCTGGCAGGAGCTATGAAGCGCTGCAGCTATGGCTGGTGGTGGTTACCTTGGGCGTGAGTCTGGCCATCGCTGTGGGAGTGGCCCTGGTCTACTCCCCAGGGGTGGCGGCCAACTACTTGCTCGGAGCAATCGTTGGCGTAGTCTATCTGCGCATGCTGGGCCGTGGTGTTGCGGAGCTGGGCAAAAGTCGCAGCCGGCTGGGAGTGACGCGCTTGGCTCTGTTTGTCGGGCTGATCGTCCTGGCCACTCAGGTGAAGTCTTTACAGATTTTGCCTATTTTTTTGGGGTTCATGACCTACAAGGTCGCCCTGCTCATTCATCTTGTCCAGACGCTGACTCGTTTATCCTCTTCTGCGTGATGCCCATGAACCTGTTCTTCTCCTCTCCTCCTCTTCTAGCAGAACTTGAGGTCGGCCATCACCTCTATTGGCACCTGGGCAAATTCACCGTTCACGGGCAGGTTTTGATTGCCAGTTGGATCGCCATCGCCCTGATCTTGGCCGTGGTGCTGTTGGGGACTCGTCAACTGCAGCGGGAGCCGTCTGGCCTGCAAAACTTCGTTGAGTATGCCCTGGAATTTGTGCAAAGCATTGCCCGCGCCCAGATTGGCGAGCGCAACTTCCGGCCCTGGGTGCCCTATGTTGGCACCTTGTTCTTGTTCATCTTTGTCTCCAACTGGATGGGCAACCTCTTCCCTTGGAAGTTGATTCCCCTGCCGGAAGGAGAGCTGGCCTCTCCCACCAACGACATCAACACCACCGCCGGCTTGGCGCTGCTCACCAGCGTCATGTATTTTGTAGCCGGTATTAGCAAGCGAGGGCTGTCCTACTTTAAAAAGTACATCGAGCCCACGCCGGTTCTGTTGCCCATCAACGTCCTGGAAGATTTCACCAAACCTCTCTCGCTGAGCTTCCGTCTGTTCGGCAACATCTTGGCAGAGGAGCTGGTGATCGCGGTGTTGGTGTTGCTGGTGCCGTTGTTGATCCCGGTGCCGGTGATGATCCTGTTCCTGTTTACAGGGGCCATTCAGGCTTTGATCTTCGCGACGCTCTCGGCAGCTTACATTGGAGAGGCGCTGGAAGGTCATGGGGGTGGGGATCACCACGATTGACCCAGGAGTTGGGCCAACCGCCGAGTTCAGGGCCCAGCTCTCAAAACCTCTCCAATGGGTCGTCGCAAGGGATCCCTTCTCTGGTAAGGTTTGTTGGGGCCGAGAGGCCGCCGACAAAGAGGCGATCGGTTAAATATCAAGCCAGATCACCTCGACGCTCAAAGCGCTGTTGCGTTCGTGTCAACCCTCTGTTTTGTACTGACAAGGAGCATCTCACTATGGATCCGTTAACCTCTGCTGCTTCTGTTTTGTCTGCCGCTCTGGCAATTGGCCTGGGATCCCTGGGCCCGGGGCTGGGCCAGGGGAATGCTGCCGCCGCCGCTATGGAAGGGCTGGCCCGTCAGCCGGAAGCAGAAGATAAAATCCGCGGCAACCTGCTGGTCAGCCTGGCCTTCATGGAAGCGTTGACCATCTACGGCTTGGTGGTGGCACTGGTACTTTTGTTTGCCAACCCCTTCGCCTAATGCCTCTGGGGGCGGCCCAGGCCGAGAGCTGGGGTCTTGCCCCCCTTCCCTGCTCGATCTCAGATCCTGTTTCTGTTGGTGCGGCCTCATGATTTGTTCAACTTTGTTGGCCGTCGAAGCTGCCGAGAAAAATGGCCTCTTCGATCTGGATGCCACCTTGCCCATCATTGCCGTCCAATTTCTGCTGCTGGTGGCCGTGCTCAACTCCCTTTTCTACGAGCCGGTTACTCGGGTCATCGACAGCCGCAACGACTACATCCGCACCACCCAGGCGGAGGCCCAGGAGCGGTTGGACAAGGCGATGGCTCTGACCCGCCAGTACGAGGCTGAGATCGGCAAGGCCCGCCTACAGGCGCAGCAGGTGATCGCCGAGGCGGAAGCGGCTGCAGCCCGCATCCGTGCGGAGAAGCTGGCGGCAGCCCAGACGGAGATCCAAGCCAAGCTGGAGGCGGCGCGGCGGCAAGTTGAGCAGGAAAAGCAGACGGCGCTCGAACAACTGCAGCAGCAAGTGGATGCCATTGCCGCCCAGATCACCGAGAAGCTGTTGGGCAGCGCCCGTTAAGTGGCCGGTTGAACATTCCTTGGGAGTAGCGCGTGATGCTGGTGTGGAGCCTGATGCCCGCTTGGCTTTTGGCCATGGC
>NZ_JANSJH010000008.1:18704-22411 GCF_047462495.1 Synechococcus sp. H55.2
TGGCAGAAGCCGCGGAAGTATCCCCAGAAAAGGGGCTCTTGGATGCGATTCTGGAAAGCAACTTAATCAACATCGCCATCATCCTCACCTTGCTGTACATTTTGGGGCGCCGGGTGGTGGGGGAAGCTCTGGCCAAGCGGCGAGAAGGCATCCTCGAGGAGCTGCGCCAGGCGGAGCAGCGCAAGCAGGAGGCGATCGAGAGGCTGGCGGAAGAACAACAAAAGCTGGCGCAGGCCCAGCAAGAGGCGGAGCGCATTCGCAAACAGGCGGAGGCCAATGCGGAAGCCCGCCGGCAGGAGCTGTTGCAGCAGGCGGAGCGGGAGATCGAGCGGCTGCGCGCCAACGCCGAAAGGGATCTCTCTGCTGAACAAGAGCAAATTGTCCAGGAGCTGCGCCGCCAGATCGTGCGCCAAGCCCTGCGCAAGGTGGAGCAGGAGCTGCCGCAGCACCTCAGCGAGCAGGTTCACCAGCGCCTGATCGAACAAGGGATCCAGATGATTGCCCGCTAAGGAGGAGGAAGGGAAAAGCATGATCAGCCGCACCATGGCCGCCAAGGTGGTCGATCCCTACGCCGAAGCCCTGGTTTCTCTTGCCTCTGCTCAGGGGCTAATGGATACCTTTGAGGCCGACATCCGTTTTATGGCCGCGGTTCTGCAGGCCACGCCGGAGCTGGGCCAATTCCTCGCCAGCCCCCTGATCAAGGCGGAAGCCAAGAAAAACCTGCTGCAGCAGGTGTTTGCCGACCAGATCCACCCCCTGCTGCTGAATGCTCTTAAGCTGTTGTGCGACCGTCGCCGTATCATGTTCCTCGAGGCCGTCTGCCGGCGGTTCTTGGAGCTGCAGCGGAAGCTGCAAGATATCGTCCTGGCCGAGGTGACCACGGCGGTACCTCTGACGGAGGCGCAACAGCAGTCGATCCGCGAGCGGGTAAGAGACTTCACGCAGGCCAGGGGTGTGGAGCTCCAGATTGCCCAAGATCCCACGTTGCTGGGTGGGGTGATCATCAAGATCGGATCCCAGGTGATCGACCTCAGCTTGCGCGGCCAGTTGCGCCGGCTGGCGCTGCAGTTGGCCTAAATTGGCCCAGCGTTTTCCTCAATGATTTTTTTGGATCCCTTCCTATTCCGTTGAGAGGACTGCTATGCCTACGATTCGCCCAGACGAGATCAGTACCATCATCAAGCAGCAGATCGAACAGTATAACCAGGAGATGCAGATCTCCAATGTCGGTACCGTCCTGCAGGTGGGAGACGGCATTGCCCGCATCTACGGCCTGGAGAAGGTGATGGCCAGCGAACTGTTGGAATTTGAGGATGGCACCACCGGTATTGCCCTTAACCTAGAAGAAGACAACGTCGGCGCAGTGTTGATCGGCTCCGGGCGCAACATCCAAGAAGGATCCACCGTCAAAGCCACGGGCAGAATTGCCAGCATCCCTGTAGGGGAAGCCCTGCTGGGCCGCGTAGTGGATCCCCTGTGCAATCCCATCGACGGCAAAGGGCCGATTCACTGCACCGAGACGCGCCTCATTGAGTCCCCGGCCCCCGGCATTATCGATCGCCGCTCCGTGTACGAGCCTCTGCAAACCGGCATCACCGCCATTGACGCTCTAATCCCCATCGGGCGGGGGCAGCGGGAGCTGATCATCGGCGACCGCCAAACCGGCAAGACCACCGTTGCCGTGGACACGATCCTGAACCAGAAAGGGCAGGATGTGATCTGCATCTACGTAGCCATTGGCCAGAAGCAGAGCACCATCGCCCAGGTGGTGGGCATCCTGACCGAGCGAGGGGCGATGGACTACAGCATTGTGGTGGCTGCCGGCGCTGACAGCCCGGCACCGCTGCAGTGGTTGGCCCCCTATTGTGGCGCCACCATTGCCGAGTACTTTATGTACCAGGGTAAGCACACTTTGGTGGTCTACGACGACCTCTCCAAGCAGGCGGTGGCCTACCGGCAGATGTCGCTGCTGTTGCGGCGTCCGCCCGGTCGGGAAGCCTACCCAGGGGATGTATTCTATCTGCACTCGCGGCTGCTGGAGCGGGCGGCCAAGCTGAACAGCCGGCTGGGCGAGGGATCCATGACGGCGCTGCCGATTGTGGAAACCCAGGCCAACGACGTGTCGGCCTATATTCCCACCAACGTTATCTCCATCACCGATGGGCAGATTTTCTTGGAGTCGGATCTGTTCAACGCCGGTATTCGCCCCGCCATCAACGTTGGCATCTCTGTCAGCCGCGTCGGCTCGGCGGCCCAGACCAAGGCGATGAAGAAAGTGGCCGGCTCGATCAAGGTGGAACTGGCGCAATTTCGCGATCTAGAAGCCTTTGCCCAATTTGCCTCTGATCTGGACGAGGCCACCCAGAAGCAATTGGCCCGTGGCCAACGGCTGCAGGAGATCCTCAAGCAGCCGCAATATTCGCCCCTGTCTTTGGATCAGCAGGTGGCGATTATCTACGCCGGGACGCGGGGGTATTTGGACGACATTCCGGTGGAGAAAGTCTCCAGCTTCAAGCAGGGCCTGCTGTCCTACTTGGGCACCACCCATCCCAAGTATGGGGAGATCGTCCTCTCCACCAAGCAACTCACTGAAGAGGCGGAAGAGATCTTGAAAACCGCCATCACGGAGTTCAAACAGAGCTTCCTGGCCAAGGCGGCTTAGTTGCCGGGGATCCCTGCTTTGGGGATCCCCATCCAGTAACCACAGCAGAGGGGATCGGTTATGGCAAACCTAAAGCGGATTCGCGATCGCATCAAGGCGGTGAAAAACACCCGCAAGATTACAGAGGCCATGCGCCTGGTGGCGGCAGCGCGGGTGCGACGGGCCCAGGAGCAGGTGATGGCCACCCGTCCCTTTGCCGACCGCCTAGCCCAGGTTTTCTATCGGCTGCAAACGCGGTTGCGGCTGGAAAATGTCGAGTTGCCTCTGCTGAAGCAGCGGCCCATTGAAACGGTGGGCCTGTTGGTGGTGGCTGGGGATCGGGGCCTGTGCGGTGCTTACAATGCCAACGTTATCAAGCGCACCGAGGAGCGGGTGCGCGAGCTGCAGGAGACGGGGCTGCAGGTGCAGCTTTACCTGGTGGGCCGCAAGGTGGTGCAGTATTTTCAGCGCCGCTCCGCTCCCATTGCCAAGACCTACGTGAACTTGTCGCAGATTCCTACGGCGGCGGAAGCTGCGCAAATAGGGGATCAGCTCCTCTCCGCTTTCCTGTCCGAGAAAGTAGACAAGGTGGAGCTGATCTACACCCGCTTTGTCTCGCTGATTAGCTCCCGTCCGGTGGTGCAATCGCTGCTACCTCTGGATCCCACGCGCCTGGCTGCCCGCGACGACGAGATTTTTAACCTGCTGGTGCGGGGGGGAGAGTTCACGGTCGAGCGCAGCAAGATCGTTGCTCCTGTCTCAGCCCCGCCGCCAGACATGATCTTCGAGCAGGATCCGGTGCAGATTTTGGACGCGCTGCTGCCGCTGTACTTGAACAACCAGTTGTTGCGGGCTTTGCAGGAAGCAGCGGCCAGCGAGTTGGCGGCCCGCATGACGGCCATGAACAATGCCAGCGACAACGCCAGCGAACTCATCCGCACACTGGGCCTTGCCTACAACAAAGCTCGGCAGGCGGCTATCACCCAGGAGATCCTGGAGGTAGTTGCCGGAGCTGAGGCCCTATAAACTTCTCTCCCACCCTCACCCCCAACCCCTCTCCCAGAGG
>NZ_JANSJH010000008.1:22511-29490 GCF_047462495.1 Synechococcus sp. H55.2
ACCCTCACCCCCAACCCCTCTCCCAGAGGGAGAGGGGAGTTAGGGAACGACGTAGGGAGACGTTTTATTTGAGGAGCCTAGATTGCGTCGCTGGGCTATCTGGGCGTTGAGCAGGATCACCGGCAAAATCCCCACCAGGACAATCGCCAAGGCGGGGGCGCCGGCCTCGGCCAGGCGTTCGTCAGCAGCCATGCGGTAGGTGTGGACGGCCAAGGTATCGAAGTTAAAGGGCCGCAACACCATCGTGGCCGGCAGCTCCTTCATCACATCTACAAACACCAGCAGCATCGCTCCCAGGATCCCGCCCCCCATCAGGGGCAGGTGCACCCGCCACAGGGTGCCCAGGGATCCCTGCCCCAAGCTGCGGGCTGCCTCATCCAGACTGGGAGGAATGCGCGCTAGCGTCGCCTCGACGGTGGACAGAGCCACCGCCAAAAAGCGCACCAGATAGCCAAACACCAACGCCACAATAGTGCCGCTGATCACCAGACCGGGCGGCTGTTGAAAGAGCGCCTGCCGCAAGTAGCTCAGCAGTTGATCCAGTTGCCCCAGGGGAATCAGAACTCCTACTGCAATCACCACGCCCGGTAGCGCGTAGCCCAGGGAAGATAGCCGCACCGCCAGCCGCAGGCCCCAGGCCCGCTGCAGCCGCAAACCGTACAGCACCACCACCGCCACCAAGACGGCGATCACCGCCGTGATCGTCGAGAGGAGAAAGCTGTTCTGGGCGTAGCTCCAAAAGCGGCGGCCCAATTCCCCCTGGCGCAGGGTCATATGGAGCAGGATCAGGGCAGGGATAACGAAGCCCAGCCCAATCGGGATCCCACAGGCCAGCCACGCCCCCACCCCCCGGATCCCGTGCAAGGGATAACGACTTGGGTTTGGCTTGAATCCTTGGCGATAGTAGCGCGCCCGCCGGCGGGAAAATTGCTCCAGGGCCATCAGTAGCAACACCAACAGCAACAGCAGCGCTGAAAGCTGAGCTGCTGCCACCGGATTGCCCAGAGCTGTCCAGGTGCGGTAGATGCCGGTAGTAAAGGTATCGACCCCAAAATAGCTGACGGTGCCGAAATCGTTCAGGGTCTCCATCAAAGCCAGCAGACAGCCGGCCACGATCCCCGGCCGGGCCAAGGGCAAGGCCACCCGGAAAAAGCTAGCCCACGGCCCGTAGCCCAAGGAGCGGCTCACCTCCAAACAGACCACCGACTGTTCCTGGAAGGCCAGCCGCGCCGAGAGATACACATAGGGGTAGAGGGTGAGGACGAGCAGCAGGATCGCCCCCCACAAGGAGCGAATGTTGGGGAACCAGTAGTCGCCGATCCCCCAGCCGGTAACCCGCCGCAGCCAGGTCTGGAAGCCGCCGGTTACTTGCAAAAAATCGGTGTAAGCGTAGGCCAACACATAAGTGGGAGCCGCCAGGGGCAACACCAGCATCCACTCCAGCCAGGCCCGCCCCCAGAATTCGCACATTGTCACCAGCCAGGCAGTGCCGCTGCCCACCAGGATGACTCCCAGCGCCACCCCCACCATCATCAGCAGGCTGTTGCGCACGTACAGCCCCAAGACCGTGTCGGCCAGGTGCTCCCAAACCTGCCGCTCGTCGGCAAAGAGGCTGAGGAGAACCGTCAGAGTGGGAATCAAAATTAAGCCCGTCAGGGCTAAGGTCAGCAACGTCCAACCGCTGAACCAGCGCGTCCAAGCTCTCTTGAGAGAATGGTCAAAGCGTTTACCCAGATTTAGCCAAGCTAACTTTTCCATCAATTGCAATTGAAATCCCTGAGAGCTGGCAAAAACTTTTTCTTCACCGTACTGTTTCCCAATTGTCAGGCAAATCTTAGGAAAAAACAAAGAAGCTAAGTCTCAAGACTCAAACTTGGGACTTGGTTCTGCTTTGGGGCTGCAACCGGGGAGCCAAGAAGAAAGCTCTCGGCAACCCCGGCGCTTTTCATCGCCAACCGGCCCGATCCATCACTTTCAGGGCATCGGGGGTAACGCGGCCAATGCTGGCGGCGTTGATCGTGTCTTCCTTGAAGGTGCCAAAGCTGGCCACCACCGAGTCGATCTCCGCCCCCGGCAGCACCGGGTATTCGTTGTTGCTCTGGGCGAAGATGGCCTGCGCCTCCGGGCCGGAGAGGAACTCCAGAAACTGGATGGCGGCCTCTTTGTTGGGAGCTGTTTTCAGAATGCCGGCGCCGCTGATGTTGACGTGGGTGCCACGATCCTCTTGGTTGGGGAAGAAGGCGCCGATTTTCTCCGCTACGGCGCGATCTTCGGGATTGTCGGATTTGATCAAACGCGGCAAATAGTAGGTGTTGGACAGCGCCACATCCCCCACTCCGGCA
Source organism: Synechococcus sp. H55.2 (assembly GCF_047462495.1). NCBI lineage: Bacteria > Bacillati > Cyanobacteriota > Cyanophyceae > Synechococcales > Synechococcaceae > Synechococcus > Synechococcus sp. H55.2. Next base: position 24,854 of record NZ_JANSJH010000008.1, read on the forward strand.
GCCACGGCTTTGATTTGATCAATGTCTCCCCCTTCCGGCGGGCGGGCAAAGTTGGCCACCAAGCCCCGCGCCCACTGTTCGGTTTCTGGGATCCCGTGCGCCAAGATGATGGAAGCCGTCAGAGATTGGCTGTACACATTGCTGGAGGAGCGGGTGAGCACCTTGCCCCGCCACTTGGGGTTGGCCAGATCTTCGTAGGTGGAGAGCTCCTTGGGATCCACCTTGTCTTTGTTGTACATGATCACCCTGGCCCGCTTGGTTAGGCCAAACCAGTAGCCTTCCGGATCCCGCAGCGATTCCGGGATGTTCTTAGAGAGCGTCTCGGACTGGATGGGCTGAAACAGGCCTTCGTTCTGGGCGCGCCACAGCCGGGCAATATCTACGGTCATAAAGATATCGGCAGGGCTGTTGGATCCCTCGCTGCGGATGCGCTGGGCAATCTCGTCGGCGTTGCCCTGCACCCAATTGACAGTAATGCCCGTTTTCTGTTTGAAGAGGTCGTACAATTTTTCATCGGTGCCGTAGTGCCGAGAGGTGTAGAGGTTCACCTCCCGGTTGGCGCCGCGGGCCGGACGCCCCAGCAAGCCTGCCGCCAAGGCTACAGAGCCCAGCGCGGCTCCGCTGACCAGTTGCCGTCGCGATAAGCGCATACCCAACTCCTAAACTCAAAAACATTTCAAGAAAGGCTGCTGCATTGACCCAGTCAGCAATGCCTTTACCCGAGAAAGCACTTGAAAACCCCCTCCCTGAATCAGGGCAGTTCCCTCAAATGCCGGCCTTTTGACCCTTCTCTAGGCCAAGCTTATTGAGATTTTTATTCAAGAACTTTGCTCTGGGGCAATGATAGAGGATCCTGAGTACCGAGTCAAGCTGTTGGGAGTCGTTCTCATCTTTGAACCGTTTGGCCCAAGATCCGCCAACTCTCGCTGGAAACAAGAGCCAAGGTCGCTTCTCATCGCGGCTGGCCGGGCAAGGGGATCCCTTACCGGAATATTTTGGGTAGGGCGGGGTTCTAGACCTGCCTTGGGTATAAAGGGAGCAGGGTAGGTGGTGGAGTATGGTGGGATCCCTTTCTCATCAATGGCTGGATGAGCAACTGCAGGACAATGGCCGGGATCCGGGTGTTTTCATCCTGGTCTGTGGCTACAACGACTTGGCAGCGTTGACGCTGCAGATTCTGGAAGACTTTGGACAGCGCGCGGTGGTGGTGGCTCCCGGCCCGCGGCCTTCTTTATTAAAAGAGCAGTGGCAATACCTAGAGGGGGATCCCCATCAGCCGGAGGTGTTGCGCCGGGCTGGGATCGAGCGGATCAAGGTGGCATTGCTTGTGGAGGACAACGACCAAGCCAACTTCGAGCTGGCTCTCTTGATTCGGGATCTCAACCCGCAGGTGCGCATTGTCTCTCGTCTGTTTAACACCGGCCTTGCCCGCTACCTGGACTCGATTTTGCCGCAGCATTTTTCCCTGTCGGTGGCTGCCTTGGCTGCGCCGGCCTTTGCTCTGAAAGCTGTCTCGGACGAATTTGTCGGCTACTTCGAGCTGCCCCAGTTAGAGGCTCAGCTGGCCACGCTGCCGCCGGAGCTGGCGAATCCGCTTTATTTTGGCGCTCCCCAAGAGACCACCCTCTGGAACGTGGTGGAGCTGACCATCGGCTACAACTCCCGTCTGCTGCACATGCCCCTCTCGGAACTGGAGGAAACCTTTCGGGCGCGGGTGCTGTTTCACTACCCGGTGGACGGGCTGTCCGACTTTTCCGAGTCTCGGGTTTTCGACGATTTCGACCACGAGGCAGAGCTGCTGGAGGGGGATCGCATTTTGGTGATCTGCGACCCCAGATCCTATCTGCACCTGTTGGAGCGCAACGGGCGGCGCGGCTCTTCGCGGGCACAACGCTGGGCCAGCGGACAGGTGCAAGACAAACGACAACAACAGCGAGGCAACTCGTTCAGGCAGCTCCTATCTTGGCTGCGCAGAAGCCTGCAGGGACTGCTGCAGGTCAAGCCCATCGTGCGCACCCTCACCTTCACCTTGGGAGCCATGCTGGTGCTGGGGATCCTTAACTTTAGAGCTATCGGCAAATCCGTGGTTGACGGGCTGTTGCTGACCATCGTGGTGTTGACGGGGGGGTATGGGGACATCGAGGCTTTTCAGCAGGCGGAGACCCCTCTAGGGGTGAAGGTGGTGGCGGTGGTTATGACCTTGGTGGGGGCTGCCCTGGTGGGGTTGATCTACGGATTGGTGACTGACAAGTTGGTGAGCAGCCGCTTTGGCTTGGGCCGGGCCGCCCGTATGCCCAAAGCGGATCACGTGGTGATCGCGGGGTTGGGACGGCTGAGCTACTTGGTGCTGCAGTTGTTGCGGCAAATGGGCTATGAGGTGGTGGTTGTGGAGCCCGACAGCGACAATCCCCTGCTGGCGGCGACGGAACGGGAGGGGGCGGTGGTGATCCGGGGCAACTACGCCTTGGCCAGCACGCTGCAACAGGCTCGCATCCAAAGCAGCCGCTCTTTGATCTGCACGACGCCTGACGATCTCACCAACCTCGAGACCGCCCTGACCGCCCACAGCCTGCAACCTGGGATCCGCACCATTTTGCGGGTCACGGATCCTGAGCTGGCGGCGCGGATGCAGCGGCATCTGCAGACGCTGGGAACCAGCTACAGCACCACGGCCCTGGGGGCGCGGGCTTTTGCTACGGCAGCGTTGGTGGGATCCGTTTACGGCACCTTGACTTGGGACGGGGAAACGCTGCTGGTGACGCTGCTGGAGGTCTCGGCCCATGACCCTTACCTGGGGCTATCCCTACGGCAACTGGCCCAGGATTACGACCTGGCGATCTTGCTGCATCACTCCCGACCGGGCCGGCCCTGTGTTTTTCCCAAGATCTGGCAGAAAGAGGGCGAGACCCTGTTGAAGCGGGGGGATCGTCTATACGTGATGGGGACGGTGGGATCCCTGATTCGCCTGGCCCAGGGACGCCCCCTGCCGCCGGAACTCTATCAAGTGCGGCTTTTGGAATACCGCAACCCCTACTTTGAAGACGAGATCCTCTCCACCTTGGCGTTTTATGCGCGGCTGCCCAAGACGGCCCTGAAGCCGCTGTTGCGCTGCCTGCCGGCGGTGGTGAGCCCCCCTCTCCCCCGCGACAAGGCCATTAAGTTGGCCCGCCAACTGCGCAAAATGAGCACCGAGGTGCAGGTGTTTGCCCAGGTGCAGGCCGAGCGGCGGATCCCTGAAGTCCTCTAGGGCTTTTCCGCCACAAGGCGCACAAAGCGATTTTGCCCGTAGAGCTCTTGCGCCACCACTCTCAAGCCAACCTTCTCCAACAGCCAGGCCAAGTCCTCAGCGCTGAAGCGGTTGTGCTCGTAGAAGTGGGTAAACTGATCCACCAAGGTGTCTAGGGATGTTTCCATCTGAAACAGTTGGGCTTCTGTGGCCGCATCGAAGTAGAGGCTAAGTGGGGCGCGCACCCAGTCCACCAGCAAAAACCGCCCCCCTGGCTTGAGCAGACGCCGCACCGCTTGCAACAGGCGCACCGGCTGCACCATCTCGTGGATCACCACCACCGCCTGAGCCGCGTCAACGCTGCAATCTGGCAGGGGCAAATGGGGATCGTGGAGATCGGCCTGCAGCAGTTGAAGGCCAGGGACGCCTTTCAAGTCTGCCGCTGCCCGCTCCAACATGTAGGGCATTAGATCTACGCCAATGAAATGTCCGCCGGGGTAGCGCTGGGCCCACTGCCGGAGGACATACCCCGGCCCCGTTCCCAGATCCAGCAGGCAGGGCGCAGCGGGCAAGCAGGGCTCAACATGCTGCTGCCAAAACTGCCAAAAGGTCTCATTGAAGCGGCCAGGAGCAGTAGCCAGCATGCGCTCGCAAAAGCTGGGGCCACGGTGGTGCTGGTAAAGGAGCTGAAAGGTATCGAGGCCAGCTTGGGTCATGGCTGAGCATCCTCAACAGATCCTGGGAACAAAGTCAGAGGCGTAGGCAGGGCATCGCAGCAACTCAAAATGTCGGCCTAGCGAGCAGAGGAAGCGGTGGAGAAGTTGGCGATGGCCGTCTCCAGGTCGTCAAAACAGGTCAAGACCTTCTCCATCGAGGTGAGGCTGAGGACGAGGGCGACGCTTTCCGGAACGCAACAGAGGCTGAGGTTGCCGCCGGCAGTCCGGCACTTGCGCAAGGCCGAGATCAGCACCCCCAGGCCGGAGCTGTCCATAAAAGTAACCGCCGACATGTCGATCAACAGGTTGTGGTAACCAAAATCCAAAACCTGCTGCAGCAACTGCCGCACTTCGGAAGCGACCTTGGCGTCAAAGCGACCTTCCAACGGCACAATCGCCAGTTGTTGCCCTTGCGGAGTTTCGGCGGTACGGATGCGCAGCTTAAAATCCATTGCTTCCAGTCAAGACCTCATGCCCCACCTTAGCACCATCGGTTGCTGCTATGACCCCCTCGGCAGAAAATCCCTCTTCTGCAGACAGAGAGGGTATCCTTCTTTGCCATGGCAACTTCCCACTGGTTGAGATTGTCTGCCGGATCTAGGCGCGCTGTGCCGTTGAGGCAGCTACCCTCCCTTCCTCTTCAGCCAGGGAGCAGTCCCTCACCCCCGGCCCCTCTCCCAAAAGGAGAGGGGAGC
>NZ_JANSJH010000008.1:29590-50140 GCF_047462495.1 Synechococcus sp. H55.2
GCCCCTCTCCCAAAAGGAGAGGGGAGCTAACTGCTCCGCCTGCAGACAGAGGGATCCAACCTTTACTTCCCGTCTCAGATCCTGGCGGGATCGAGGGCGTAAGTCGAATCGAACGCGGCAAGGGACATGTGCAAGCGGGGTCGGTGCATGGCCAGCAACTGGGCCAAGCGCTTGCGCAGCTCGGTTCGCGGCACAATTGCGTCGATAAGCCCCTGGGCCAGCAGGTACTCGGCAGTCTGGAAGCCTTCGGGAAGCTTGCCCTTGCCGATGGTTTGCTCAATAACATTGGGCCCGGCAAACCCCACCTGGGCGCCTGGCTCGGCCAGGATCAAGTCTCCCAGCATGGCAAAGCTGGCGGTCACCCCCCCATAGGTGGGATGGGTAAGCACGGAGATAAACAACTGGCCGGCTTCGCGGTGCCTTTGCAGAGCGGCTGCCGTTTTGGCCATCTGCATCAGGCTGAGGATCCCTTCCTGCATGCGGGCTCCCCCAGAGGCCGAAAAAAGGATCAGGGGTAGGTGATCGCAGGTGGCGCGTTCGGTGAGACGGGTAATCTTCTCGCCTACGACCGAGCCCATGCTGCCGCCCATAAAGCGAAAATCCATCACGCCCATCGCCACCGGGATCCCTTCCAGAGTGCCCAACCCGGTCAGGACGGCATCCTTGAGCTGGGTGCGCTCCTGGTAGGCGGCCAGGCGCTCGGCGTAGGGCTTTTGGTCGAAAAAGTGCAGCGGATCGGTGGGGGCCAGGTGCTCGTCGAGGGGCTGCCAGGAGCCGGGATCCAAAAGCTGCTCCAGCCGCTGCGGGGCTGTGATGCGATGGTGGTAGCCACAGCTTGGACAAACCTGCCAGTTCTGCTGCAGATCTTTGCTGTAGGTGAGAGCGTCGCAAGCTGGACACTTCTGCCAGAGGCCGTCGGCAATCTCTCGCACTTGCCGCTCTTTGTCAAAGGGGCTGCTGCCTGTCAAGTTGAGAGAAGTCTGTTTGCGCCGCTCGGCAAACCAATCCAGTAAAGACATAGCCGCTGAGGTACCCCCCTAGCTAGGGATGGCCAGAGCTGAATCTACAAGCCCTGCCGGTGAGCTGCGAAACTCATCTTAACGTTCTCAAGCTATCAAAGAATCGCCAAGCTGGAAATAGAAACTTGCAGTAGCCATGACCGCAGAAACCCAGTGGCAGGTGTTGACCACAGGGGATGGATCCCTGACCTTTTTCTCCCAGGAGTTTGGGCAGGCTTTTCACAACGTCAGCGGCGCCGCTCAGGAAGCGCTGGAGAAGTTCGTCCGCCCTTGCCGGCTGGATCGGCTGCCGTTGGAGCGGGATCCGGAGGATCCCATTTGTCTTTTGGATATTTGCTTTGGCCTTGGCTACAACTCTGGCCTGGCCTTGGAGACAATCTGGCAGGTGCGGCCCGACTGCCCTGTAGAAGTCATTGGCCTAGAGCGCTCCCCGCAGGTGCCCCGCCAGGCCTGGCAGGTGGGGGTGGGATCCACTTGGAGCTTTAGCCAGGAGTGGCAACACTTTATCAACGAGGGATCCTGGCAATCGCCGCGCTGGCGCGGAACGCTGCTGTGGGGAGATGCCCGCCAAACCCTGCTCCAGGTGCCGCTGGGATGGGCGGATGCGGTGTTTTTGGATCCCTTCTCCCCTTCCGTCTGCCCGGAGCTGTGGACGGTGGACTTTTTGCGGGCAGTGGCGGCGCGAATGCGCCCCGGCGGGATCCTGGCCACCTATTCCTGTGCGGCGGCGGTGCGAGCAGCCTTGCTGGAGGCGGGGCTTTTCATTGGCTCGACGCCGCCGGTGGGTCGCCCTTGGCCGGGCACGGTGGCCTCACCCCAACCGGATCACCTGCCGCCCCTCTCCCCCATGGAGCGGGAGCACCTGAAAACCCGCGCCGCTGTGCCCTACCGGGATCCCACCTTGCAGGGAGACAGAGCCCAGATTCGGCTGCAGCGCCAGCAGGAACAGCAAACTTCACCCCTTGAGCCCACTTCCGCCTGGAAACGCCGCTGGCTTGTGCAAGCCTAGCAACCGGAGGGCAGCTTTTGCCGGGGTTGCTGTCGGGGTGTAGCCAAGACACCTGCACCAGTCCCGTACCCTTACGCACGCTGCTGTCTCTTGACAAAGTTAAGCTAAGATAAAGCTTTTTCTCCAGGGAACTGCTATGTCTACACTGGTTGCCCTTTGTGCCGAACAGCACCGGGTTATCCTGCAGTTCTTGGCTCGTCTCTCTCGGGCCTCGGAGTTGGATCTGGAGCAGCGGCGTCTCTGGGTGCAAAGGTTGCGGCAGCGCCTCTCCCGCCACATTCAATTGGAGCGCCATGTCCTCTACCCGCTGCTCAGGACGGCTCTGGCAGCGGATCCCCAGCTCAGCAGCCAGGTCAATGGGCTGGAGCAACAGTTGCGGGATCAGATCCCGGAGCTGACCCGCTTTTTGCACCAGGCGGAGCGTGAGCCGCAGCAGTTGGATCCCTCTGCTGCCCTTCACTTTTATCGGCAGTTGCGGGCCCAGTTTGCGCAGGAAGAGCAGCTCTTGCCCTCCCTCTTTGCCCAGCGTGTTTCTCCCGCCGCCGAGCAGCAGCAGTTGCGCCTGTTCCGCAAGCGCCTGCAGGCCAGTGCCCCCAGTTCTGCCGGTCGTCGCCTCAATTTAGAGGAATGGGAGCGGCAGGCCGTGACTCGCCCTGTCTTGCCCCGCGAACGCCTTTGGCCCCCGCCAGGTAGCACGGCGTCGATGGCCACCCCTTAACCGAGGACGGTCTTGTCTTTGGATTCTGCCTTGGGTAACTTTCTGCTGGTTTTGGCAAGCTGGCCTGTGGTATTTTTTCCCCAGACGACCCCTCGAACCGATGCAACCCTGGGATCCCGAAACCTACGTCGACTCGATGGCCCAACTGCTGCAACTGCCCCTGCATCCCGACCATCGAGCGGGGGTGATCGCAAACTTCGCCCGCTTTTTGCCCCTTGCTCAACAGGTACTGGAGTTTCCGCTGCCACCGACGGTTGAGCCAGATCCTACCTTCAACCCCCAGCCATGACCCCGGATTCCCCTCTTCTCGGCAGCGCCGACGGGTTCGCGATTGCCAGGGCCGTCCGCCGGGGATCCGTGAGCGCCCAGGCAGTGGTGGCCGCCTGTCTGGAGCGGATTCGCCAGCGGGATCCCCAGCTCAATGCCTTTACAGCCGTGCTGGAAGCATCGGCCCTGCAGGCGGCGGAGCGGCTGGATCGACAGGTGGCCAAAGGGATCCCGGTGGGCCCCCTGGCGGGGGTGCCTTTTGCCGTCAAGAACCTCTTCGACGTGGCTGGCCTCACCACCCTAGCCGGTTCGGCGATCAACCGCGAGAACCCCCCGGCCACCCAAGATGCCACGGTGGTGGCCCGCCTCAAGCAGGCAGGGGCAATCCTGGTGGGCACCCTCAACATGGACGAGTACGCCTACGGCTTTGTAACCGAAAATAGCCACTACGGCCCCACCCGCAACCCCCACGATCTCAGCCGCAGTGCCGGCGGCTCTTCGGGTGGCTCGGCAGCAGCCGTGGCCGGGGGCTTGGTACCCCTCAGCCTGGGCAGCGACACCAACGGCTCGATTCGGGTGCCCGCCGCCTTGTGCGGCATCTACGGCCTCAAGCCCACCTATGGCCGTCTGTCGCGGGCAGGGGTGGCCCTGTTGGCTCCCAGTTTCGACCACGTGGGCCCCTTGGCCCGTTCGGTGGCCGATCTCGCCCTCAGCTTCGATGCCATGCAAGGGCCGGATCCCCAGGATCCCGTCTGCGCCCGCCGCCCTGCGGATCCCACCTTTGGGCAATTGGGGCAAGGGATCCAAGGCTTGCGCATTGCCGTGGCCGACGACTACTTCCTGCGGGGAGCAGAGCCCCACATCCTGGCCGGCGTGGAAAAAGTGGCCCAGGCCCTGGGAGCCCAGCAAACGGTGCGGATCCCGGAGGCCGAGCGCGCCCGCGCCGCTGCCTTCCTGATCACGGCTGCCGAGGGAGCCAACCTGCACCTGCATCACCTGCGAACTCGTCCCCACGACTTCGACCCGGCGACCCGGGATCGCCTTTTGGCTGGCGCTCTGCTGCCCGCCAGTTGGATCGTGCAGGCGCAGCGCTTTCGCCGCTGGTATCGCCAGCAGCTTCAGGCCCTCTTTCAAGAGATCGACCTGTTCATCGCCCCCACCACCCCCTGCTCTGCCCCCTTGCTTGGCCAAGAGAAGATGGTGATCGCTGGGGTGGAAGTCCTCACCCGGCCCAACCTGGGTCTCTACACCCAGCCCCTCTCGTTTGTCGGCCTGCCGGTGCTGTCGGTGCCGCTGCGCGAGAGCGGATCCCTGCCCTTTGGCGTCCAACTGGTGGCTGCCCCCTACCAAGAGGCCAACCTGTTGCGGGCCGCCGCCCATCTGGAAGCGCTGGGGATCCCGGAGGCGCGGCCTGCCTGAGCCAGCAGAGGCCCCCTTTCAGGCGCGTTTGAACCATATCTGGTGTTTTTTAATTTTAAATGCTCCGCTCCAGACGCTAAATGTGTGATCCCCTCAATGGGAGTAAAAATGTGCTACTCTTAAGGGCCGTTTTTGCCAGAGAGTTTGAATCTGGTTGGGGCAGGACGTGAGCTGCTTGCCTAGAGAGAGGAAAATCTTAAAGTAAAATTAATCCCCCAGTTGTTGTAGCGAATAACCTCTTTTCCGGGTTGGGTCGATAGAATGAACGGCATAAAATAGACACGGCACCCCCACCTGGATCTTAGTCGCTATGAAGCACCTTGATTCTGTGGCCCAGCGCTACATGAAACTGTGCGAGGCTTATCTTTCTCTCAACGAAGCCTTCGACAAATTGGATCAATCCCACAGCCGTCTGCAGCGCCACTTCAAACAACTGTTCGGCTATTTCAGCGCCGCTCAGCAGGCTTTGGTTCAACTGCCGCTCTTGCAGCAGCGCATCGAGCAGAGCGACCGCCGGCTTCATTCCCTGCGGGAAGAGCTACAGGCCAAAGAGGCTCGGCTGAGCGAGCTGATCGCCAACTATGACCAAGTTTGTGGTGAGCTGGACTCTACCAAAGCAGAGCTGTTGGGCGCTCAAGCGTTGATCGAAAAACTCGAGGCGGAAAACACTCAGGTTTTGGAACGCTTGAGTCGGCTGACCCGCATGGAAGAGGAAATGGCAAACTTGGCAGAACAGCTAGCCCAAGCGAACGCAGCTCGTCAGCAGATGGAAGTTCAAAACCGCGAGCTGGAACGAGCTTTGGGAGATCGGGATCAGCACATTTACAGCCTGCAAAAGCAACTGGCCCAACTGGAGCAAGAGATGGCCTTGTTGAAAGCTCAACGGGATGAGGCCATCGCTCGCGCTGAGCAGGCGGAAGCCGGGCTGAAAGCGCAAACCGACCAAGTTCAGACTTTACGAAACAAGCTCCATCAAGCCGAACAGCAACTGGCAGTGGTGGCCCTAAACGAGCTAGAGCTCTTGCTCGACCATAATTCGATCAATCTTTTGCAAGAAGCAGAGCAGGCTGCACAAGCGGATGCCCAGGTGCTGGCAACCCTGCCGGAGGCTTTGGCCGAGGCGGAAGGCATTCTGCTGGAGATCGACCAGTTCATTTTGGCTTGTTCAGGGCCCCTGCAGTCGCAGGCTGCCTGAGCGGGCAAGCGGATTAGCTAAAAACCCATCAGACGGGCAACAGCGGCCAGCTCGGGGGCAACCCCCGTGTGGACGGGAGCGGCTCCCTGTTGGGTGGCCGTGTCGGGATCCTTGAGGCCGTTGCCGGTGAGAACGCATACCACCTGGGCGCCGGCGGGCACCTGCTCCCGCCATTTCAGCAACCCGGCCACCGAGGCGGCACTGGCCGGCTCGCAGAAGATCCCTTCCTCTGCCGCCAGCAGACGATAGGCCGCCAAGATCTCTTCGTCGGTCACGCTGTCCACCCGGCCACCGCTGACCTGGACTGCCGCCTTGGCCTTCGCCCAACTGGCAGGGTTGCCGATGCGAATGGCCGTGGCCACCGTTTCCGGATGTTCCACCACGCGATCGAGGACGATGGGGGCGGCGCCGGCCGCCTCAAAGCCGTAGAGGCGCGGGCGGCGGCTGGCCTTGCCCTGTTGGCGGTACTGGCAAAAGCCCATCCAGTAGGCGGTGATGTTGCCGGCATTGCCCACGGGGATGCAGAGCCAGTCGGGGGCATCCCCCAACGCATCCACCACCTCGAAGGCAGCGGTTTTTTGCCCCTCCAGCCGGAAGCGGTTGACAGAATTGACCAGCGCCACCGGGTAGGTTTCCGCCAGTTGCCGCACCATGGCCAGTGCTCGGTCGAAGTTGCCCTGGATGGCGATGATCTCGGCCCCGTACATCAGGGTTTGGGCCAACTTGCCCTTGGCCACATAGCCATCTGGGATCAGCACGTAGGCCCGCAGGCCCCCTTTGGCCGCATAGGCGGCGGCTGCCGCCGAGGTGTTGCCGGTGCTGGCGCAGATGACGGCTTCCGCCCCCGCCTCTTTGGCCTTGGATACAGCCATGGTCATGCCGCGATCCTTGAAGCTGCCGGTGGGGTTGAGGCCCTCCAGCTTCAGGTAAACCTGGCAGCCCCGCCCCAGCCGTCGGCTCAGCGCGGGAGAGGGGACTAGAGGGGTGTTGCCCTCGTGCAGCGTAATTACAGGGGTGCCGGGGCCGACGGGGAGCCACTCCCGGTAGTACTCGATGAGGCCGGGCCAGAGCCCCACTTGGGCGCGGGATCCGGCCATACGGGAGGGATGGGTGGAATTGAGGGTGACCATGCTGCCGAGAAGTCGAGGCCATCGAAGAACTGGCTTTTTAACTGTAACTGTTTGGGGAGCGCTTGTATCGGCTCTGCCCCATGCCGGCAGGGGGGAGCCTATCCGGGCAAGGGCTGCAGGGCCAGGGCTTGGGCCAGGGCGTGCAGCTTGAGGCGGATCTCGGCCAACTCCTGGACGGGGTTGGAATCGGCCACGATGCCGGCACCAGCATACAGGCGGGCCCGCTCCCCCTCGATCAGGGCCGAGCGGATCCCGACCACCAGCTCGCCATTGCCCTGCAAGTCCACCCAGCCTAGCGGGGCGGCATAGCTGGCGCGATCGAAGGGCTCCACCTGCTCCAGCCACTGCAGCGCCGCCTGTTGGGGATAGCCTCCCACGGCTGCCGTCGGGTGCAGTTGGGCCAACAGGTCGAACAGATGCACGTCGGCGGGGAGCTCCACCTCGATGACCGTTTGCAGATGCTGGATGTTGGCCAGGCGGAGCAGCCGCGGTTGCGGGGAGATCTGAGGATCCATCCCCAGCCGGCCCAAAGCCTCTTGAATCGAGCGCACCACCCACTGGTGTTCGCGGCGGTCTTTGGCGCTGCGGAGCAATTGCTCGGCCAACATCCGATCCTGGTGGCCGTTGGCGCCGCGGGCGATGGAGCCGGCCAGCGCATCGATCTGCACCCGGCCTTGCCACACCGAAAGCAGCCGCTCCGGGCTGGCCCCCACGAAAACCTGAGCGGGAAGCGGGGACTCCTCTGGGATCCCTTGGCTCTCCATCTCTGAGGCAAAGGCGAAGACGCTGCAATCGGGGTGATGGGCCTCCAGATAGGCCAACAGGGAGGGGAGCGGGGGAGGGGAGGGCAACGCCAGATCCACGGCTTCCGCCAGCACCACTTTTTGCAGGGATCCCGCCTCAATGGCCTGCAGGGCTTTTTGAATCCGCGCCAAGAGGGCTGCTTCCGCCACCGCCACCTCCAGAGGGGGCTGCAGCTCCCAGCGGGGCAAGGGCGCTTGGGAAAGGCGCTGCATGTGGGCAAAAAAAGCGGCGATCTGGCCGGCCAAGGCCGCCGGGTCACTGTCGGGACCGATTTCCAGATTGAGCCGCGCCACCGTCAGCTCCCCCCCCACCTGCAACAGTTGCCAGCGGGGCAGAACCAACGCCGCTGCGCCACCGCTCCCGGGGCCGAAGCCAAAGCGGCAGAAGCACAAGGGGCGTTCTTGTCGGCTGCCACCCCTTGGCGGAGACTCGCTGCCGCTGACGGGAGCGACATGGACATGAGGCTGCAACGCTTGTACAAAAGCCCGTGCCGTCTGAAATCGCTCCTCCCCCGAAAGATCCACCTGCCGCAGGGATCCCCACCCCAGCACCCGCACCCTTTCTCCCTGGGTCTGGTGGGAGAGATAGCAATGGTGGGAGAAGCGGTTTGGGGGAAGCCAGCTCAACTGCCGGGCCAGCGCCGCCAGCGGATCTAGCCCTGGGACAGGCCGCGACAGGCTGAGGATTTGAGGGATCCCCTGCGCCCGCGCCCTCTCTTGGCAGGCGGCCAGAAGGGAATGCCAGCAGAGCCGCTCCCCCTCCTGGTCTGTCCCAACAGAGGCGGAAGTGATCGACGGCCAGGCTCTCGGCCGCTCCGCACTGGGGGCATTCCAAGAAAAAAGAGAGGAGGTCATGCAAAAAAGAGTACAGAAGCCGATCCCACCTTGGCCGAAAACAGGACGAGCGTCGACCCGGAGGGGAACCGCCAGCAGGGTACTTCAGGATACAAAATTATACGAGATCAGGAGACAGGCCGGTTGCTTGGGCCTTCAGGGGCAAAACCTGAGGAACTTCTTCACGGATTGCAAAGTTTCTTAGCATCCCTGGGGATGGGAACGGAAGCATCCTAACCTAACAAATACAGAGCATACACAGAACCAGAGAGAGCCAGGGCCAACATGCTCGCACAGCCGGAACCGTCCAAGAGAACGCGCAGGAGTCCAGAGGCCAGCCCAGTACAGCTTGCCGAAAAGAGCACTTGGGATCGTCCCTCGCGGCGGCAATTGTGGATGGCCGCCCTTAAGCCCCCCATGTACAGCGTGGCGATCATGCCCATCTGGGTGGGATCCGCCATCGCCTATGCCCAGGCAGGGGCGATGGATGTAGGAGTTTTGGCCGTATTTCTGGGAGCAGCCATCTGTCTTTTGGCTTGGGTCAACCTCAGCAACGACGTGTTCGATGCCCAGACAGGGGTGGACAAAAACAAGCTCCACTCGCTGGTCAACCTGACGGGCAAGCCGGGGCAGGTATTTTGGGTGGGGAATGCCTTTTTGGCCTTGGGGCTGGCAGGGATCCTGTGGCTGAGCTGGCGGCAATCGGATCCGACGGTGCTGCTATTGGTGCTGCTGGCCTGCGGGCTGGGCTACGCCTACCAGGGGCCGCCCCTGCGCCTGGGCTACCAGGGCCTGGGGGAGCTCCTCTGTTTTTTGAGCTTCGGGCCGCTGGCGGTTTTGGCCGCCCACTACAGCCAAAGCCGAAGCTGGTCGCTGCCGGGGCTGGCGGCCTCACTGGTGGTGGGGATGGTAACCAGTTTGATTTTGTTTTGCTCCCATTTCCATCAGGTGGAGGACGATCTGGCTGCCGGCAAGCGCTCGCCGGTGGCCCGCCTGGGCACCTTGCGCTCCGCCCGCCTCATCCCTTGGATCTGCGGCAGTCTGTTCGGCCTGATGCTGCTGTTTGTGGGGCTGGGGGCTTTTCCGGCCTGGACGCTGCTGAGCTTGGCCGGGATCCCGTTTGCGGTGCAGCTTTCCCGCCTGCTGTGGGCTTACCACGACCAGCCGCAGCGGATCAGCCACTCCAAGTTCATCGCCGTCAACCTCCATTTTTGGCTGGGGCTGTTTCTGGGGTTGGGCTTTATCCTCAGCCGTCTGGGATAAACCAGAACCTTAGAAATGCTCCAGATCCCGCCGCGGCGGCCTGTAAATTGCGGTAAGCTACAGCCTAGGTTGCCGGGCCCCGCTACCGGTCGTGGGCTAAGGATCGACGTGGAGAAGCAGCGAGAACAGGATGCGGCGATTTTTCAATTCCAATCTGGGGGTGACGCTCTTGGGGAGCAGCCTCTTAGCTGCTTTGGTCGGTTGGGCCTTGTCCATCGATATCGAAGAAGTGAAGGTGGAGTCTCCCCCCCCGGATCAGCCCCTTTCGGTCAGCCGCAGGGTGGATATTGTGGGGCGGCGGGGGGGCTATCGGCGTTGGCGGCTGATCGCCGAGCAGGTGGAGCTGGCCACTGGACAACAGGTGTTTGAGCAGGGGGCGCACGGCTACTTCTACGGAGAAAGTGCCGATCAGCTGGAAGGAGTGCCGGATCCGTTTTTTGCCAGCAGCGAGCAGATGACTTGGCAGGCCAAGCGTGCCCGCTACGATGCCAGCGCCGACGCGCTGTATCTGGATGAGGGGGTGGAGGTGAGGAGCGAGGATGGCAGCCTGCTCCTGACCCGCGCTCTGCGAATCACCCCCGAAGAGCGCATCGAGGTGCCGGAGGCCTTCACCCTCAAAGGGCAAGAAATGATCCTAGAGGGCCGCTCCGGCTCGTTTAACTTCCAATTTGCCCTCCTCAGCGCCCAGCAGGGCAAGCTAACTGTGCTGCCCTTGGATTCGGCGGCGGCGGATCCCGCTTCCACCACCATCACCGCCGACCAGATCACCTACGACCGCACCCAACAGGTGGCCGAAGGGAAAGGGAACCTGCGCATCCGCGAAGGCGGCCTCGAGATCCGCGCCCCTCAGGGCACCTACCTGCGCCGACAGGCCCAGAGCATTCTCTCCGGCGGCGTCGTGTTGCAGGAGGTGGCCGACCCTGGCAGCCGGGATCCCCTCTTGGCGGATCTGCGCTTGGCCCAGGCTGGCCCACAGGCTACTTCCAACCAACCGGATCAGGAGGTCACCATCATCGCCGACCGCCTCACCTACGACCGCAACACGCAAGTTGCCCGCGGGGAAGGCAACCTGGAAATCCGCCAGGGGGAAACCGTCATCCAGTCGGCCCAGGGCACCTACCGCCGTCGCGAATCCCAAAGCCTGCTGACGGGGGGAGTTACCCTGCGCGAGCCGGGGCGGGTGCTCACCTCCGCCCGCCTGGAGGGCAACCACCGCGACAAGATCTTCTTCTTCGAGGAAAACGTTCTCTACCGGCAGATGGCCGCCTCTACCCCAGCCGCCGGCGGCGGATCCCTGACGGAGGAGCTGCGCCAAGCCGAAACGGAAGTGCGGGCCGCCCGCCTGGTTTACAACTCCCGCACCGGCACCTCGGAGTTCAGCGAGGCCGTCGAGTTCATCCAGCGGGGGCGCAAGGCCAAGGCCAACCAGGCCACCATCACCCCTGAAAAGGTGGAGCTGCGGGGGGAGGTGGTGATTGAGCAGATCGAGGGGGACTGGCTGGCGCGGCGTCTGCAAAACCCGCAGACCCAGGCCGATGTGGACCAGCCGACCGTGATCTACGCCGACCGGGTGGAGATCGACCAGGCCAGCAGCGATGCCCGCTTCTTCGGCAATGTGGTCATCGTGCAGGCCAACCGCGCCATCGAAGGGGATCGCGCCGACTACTCTGACCAAGGGCAGATTTTCAGGATCACCGCCGACCAGGCTCCCGTCCTCCTCTGCGATCGCGGCGAGATCAATCCGATTCCCCGCGAGAGCGGCGCACCGCTGCCCGGTCGCGATGCTCTGGATCAGATGTGCCGGGGCGCCAACCGCCTCAGCGGCAGGCTGGTCACCCTGAACTTGGAACAGGATGAGTACACTGTCGAGGGGGACGAGCAGCAGCAGGGGATGTTTCAATTTCGCATCACCGATGCTCTCTGACGGGATCCCATCCTGGCTGGGGGTCGTCTAGATCTCGAAAGCTGGCTGAGGTTGTGCACCTGAGGTAACAGAGCCAAATGACCACCCCACTGGCCAAGGGTCAACGGCGCGGAACTTCTGCCCAGACGGGAAGCTTTTGGGGATCCCTGAAGTTGGGGGGCTTTTTTTTGGAGTTTTATCTCTGCAAAGAGATGATCCGCCCCTTCTTTTTGGGCGTGGCGGGGGGCACGGTGATGATGCTGGGCAACCAGCTTTTTATCTACGCCGATTTGCTGGTGAAAAAAGGCGCCCCTCCCCTCACGATTTTGCACATTCTCCTCCTCAACTTGCCCGCCATTTTGGTGGTCACCTTCCCCATCGCCGGCCTCTTTGCCACCCTGCTCACCCTGGGCAGGATGGGGGCCGATAGCGAGATCACGGCTCTGCGGGCCGCCGGGATCCCCTATCGCAAGGTGCTGATTCCGGTGCTCTGCATCGGTCTACTGATCAGCGGCCTGGCGCTGTTGACCAATGAAGTGATCGTGCCCCAAACCAACCAAAAGGTGAAAACCCTGAACACCAACCTCATCCTGGCTCAGGATGCCCTTCCGTTTGACTCCGAAGAAATTGTGCGGGTGGACGACGACCTTTGGTTTCATGTGGGATCCATTGACCCGAAGACCGGCTTGATGCACGATCTGCTGATTTTGGATCGCAAGGCCGAGACCGGCCACCTACGCTACCCGCAGGTGATCTCGGCCCAAACTGCGCAGCAGGTGGGCCAAGCGTGGCACCTGCAAGACGTGGTGATCCGTCGCTACGACGAGCGGGGGAGCACCTACTACGAGGGCCAGGTGGCGGAGATGGAGCTGAACATCGTCAACAAGTTGGTGGGCCTGGTGTACGCCGAAAAGGTGCCCCAGGAGCAACGGGCGGCAGAGCTGTGGGAGCAATGCCAGCGATATCGAGCGGAGCAACGTCCTTCTGCCGATGTGGCCCGCTGCCTGACGGAGTACCACCTCAAGTTCGCCATTCCCTTGGCCAGCTTTTTCGCCATCTTGGTGGCTGCGCCCTTGGGCCTGCAAACGGTGCGGCAGACCGGGCGCTATGGTAGTGTGGCGCTGGCGATTGTCCTGGTGTTTATTTACTATGTACTGATGAGCTTAGGACGCGCGATGGGTCGAGTTGAGCATATCGATCCCTGGCTGGCCGCCTGGTTGCCGAATATGATTTTCGGCGGGGTGGGCTTCTCTCTACTGTGGCGGTTTTTACGGTGAGATTCGGCAACTTCCCACATGGCTTCAGCCCTTGGGCAAGGTGGCTAGCCCTTTGCTGGGGCAGCTCCCTGTGGGTGGGGATGGGGGAGGCGGTCTTTGCCCAGTTGGATCCCCTGCCCACCGATCTGGAGGGCTACCAGCGCTTTTGGGCGGCCCAGCAAAGGCGGGATCCCGGTGCCAGCCGATTGGGGAATCCCATCACCTTGGCCGAGGCCCAATCCTCCCCGCCTGCTGTGCCCTTGACGACGGCAACTGGATCTCCTGCGGCCTCTGGTTCTGATCCTGGAGCTTCTGGATCCCTGCCACCCAGCACCCCTCCTGAAAAGGCCCTCACGCCAGAAGAGCTAAACCGGCAGCGGCTGCAACGGCTTTTGGCCGAAGGGGCGGCGGCCCACGCCCGGCGGCAGGCACAACAGGCCCAGGCAACGCCGTCTTCCCGGCCCGCTTCAGCAGCGACGCCCCCTGCAACCGTTCCGACTCTGGACTCTCTCGGCTCCCCCCGTTCCCAAGCTGCTGCCCTGCGGATGGAAGAAGAACTCCGGCTGCGTCCCACCGAGGCTACGCGCGCCCTAGGATCCACTGTCGAGAGCCCGGCCACTGCTCAAGGGCAAGCGGAGCTGGGTGAGGCCTCCGGCCCGCTGTCGCCAACCAACCGGATCCCGCCTTTCCCCCAGACCGTTCCTTCCTTGATCTCGCAAGCCGGTGGGAGCTTGGCGATCCCTGCGTTGGGAGGGACGGGAACCACTCAAGGGGGAAGCGAAACCGGAACAGAAGCTTTTGTTCCTACTGTCGGTTCCCCCCTGGCCCCTCAACTGCTGGAGCAGTTCCCGCTTCTACGGGATCTGAGCACCGAGACGGCGGGGAACGTTGACCTAGGCCGAGTGGGGGGATCCCAGATTCGCCAGCAGCTGGCGGCCACCGCCACCAGCCAACGGCAGATCCCCCTCGACCCGGATCAGATCAACGTCAGTGGGGATGTGCTCAGCTACATCGCCGAACAAGACCTGGGCATTGCCGAGGGAAACGCCCAGATCCAACTGGCGGACGGCACCCGCATCACTGGCGAGCGGCTGTTGTTTTACCGGCGGGAACGGCGCCTGCGCAGCGAGGGCCCCTTCCGGATGGAACAGCCCCCTGGCCCCCAGGGTCGCGGCATCCGGCAAATCGAGGGGCGCAACTTGGATCTGGACATCCCCAGGCGGTCTGCCCAATTTGAAAACTCGCTGGTGATCCTGCCGGGGGAGGAGCCGGGCACCCAGGTTTTTGTGCGCAGCCAAGAGACCACCGCCCTGTTGGGGGATCAGATTTTTTTTGAGAAGGCCACCGTCACCACCTCGCCGAAGCCGCCCATCACCCACTACGTGCAAGGGGATCGGGTGGAGGTGTTTCCCGATGACCGGGTCATCGTTTACGACGCCCGCGTCTTTGCCGGCGGCGAGCTCAGCGAAGAGGGCGATCTGCGGGCGGGGCTGCAGATTGCCTACTTGCCTCTTTTCATTTACAGCCTGCGGGATCACCAGTGGGTGCTGCCGGGGCGCAGTGAGGCGGAAGGGGTGTTTGTCAAATCCAGTTGGGCCTATCGCTTCGACGAGTACAACTTCGGTGGCCTGCGGCTGGATGTCCTGCAGAAGAAAGGCCTGGGCATCGGCTTTCTACACGACTACATCCTCCCCATCCCCGACAGCGTCAACTACGGGCGGGCCCAGTTTTACCTGGTAACCGAGGCCGACCAGCGGCGCTTCTCCAGCCGCTTCCGCCTCGACCACAACTTCGACTTCTACGCCGCCAACCTCCTCGGCCAAGAGGGCCAACTGCGGGGCCAGCTCAACCTCAACCTGGACAACACCTACCGCCCTGCCGGCGGGCGTAACGACAACGCCGACCTGCGCCTCAACACCACCTTTCAGGGGGATCTCTCCACCACCACCCTCAACATCAGCCGCAGTGGATCCCAGGAAAACGGCACCTATAGCTTTCCCCTCACCCTCAGCCACATCCAGCGCTACGGGGGCGTGCCTTGGCTGCAATCGGATCTGCGCCTGGACTACAACCAGCGGGTGAGCGTCAAAGATGGGCCGGATTTCGCTGATGCGCGGCTGACGCTGGGTGCCCAACTCACCCCACCCGGCTGGGGAGGCACCTACCGCCTCAACTACCGCGCCTACAGCAGCTCCAACGGCGACACCGAGCCGCGCCGCAACTTCGAGCTGGCCTTCAATCCCGATCTCCTCCGCATCACTCCCGATATCTTCCTCAGCAACGCCCTCACCCTGACCCAAGAGCAACAGCCAGATCGAGAAGTGGGATCCGGCCTTAACTTTTTCAATCGCTACGAGCTGCGCTCCAGCCTTCAATTCAACGACATTCAACCGGCTCCCTGGATCACCTTCATGCCCGGCTCGATCGACTACACCCAAGTCCTGTACTCAACCCCCGACCAGGAATCCACCGTCAGCCTCAACCCCCGCCTCAGCCTCAAGCCCGCCGACTGGAACACCATCGACCTGCGCTACAGCCGCACCTTTTACGGCAACAATTCCGCTCCTTTTCAAACCCTTTCCGTCAGCCCCAAGGATGTCGATCGCCTCAACGCTAACATCAGCTTCTTTACGCCGCGCGACTTCCTGCCCAACGTGCCCCCCGGCTACATTGCCTTTGAAGATGACCTGCCCGGCGAGCTGCCCATAGCTCTGACCTTCCCGGACGACACCCCGGAGGACTTGGAAGCGATTGCCTCCCGCAACTTGCAGGAGCTGCAGGCGGAAGTAAAAAACCTGTTGCGCTTCGACACCACCCTTGGCTACGACTTTGTCGCCCAAAGGTGGGACACCCTCAACGCCAACTTTACCTGGAACACCACCCCTGAGCTATTCAACATCCAGGTGCAAACCTCCTACGACCTCAACGAGGGGCAGTTACAACCGATCCGTCTGGAATATCGAGGGCGCAGCAGCACCACCTTCAACCGGGAGCAGCGCTCGGGTCTAGATAGCTATGAGCCGGGGATCAGCTACGCGCTGCAGGCGGTTTACGATCCGCGGCTAGGCCAGATCTCTACCTATGGACTGGAGTTGGATGCCACCCTCGGCACGCAGTGGCAAAACCACTGGCGGCTCCGCCTGGGCCTGACGGAGGCAGGGATCCGCCGCATTGAAGTGCGCCGCGACCTGCGGGATTTCGAGCTGCGCTTGGCCTACGATCCGCTGGCGGAGTCGCTGCGCCTGGAGGGGATCCTGGTGGCTTTCCCCAGCCGTCCGGTGGGCCTGACCCAGGAGCGGGGGGAGTTTCAACTGACCTCTCCGGTGGGTGCATTCAGCCTGGATAGTCTGGCCCGCTGATCCGGAGTTCTCTTAGGTAAGGACTAGGTAACGACGTCTGGCTGCTGCCGACCCGTGCGGGCGCGAATCTGGGCAAGGTGATCGGCCAGTTGAATCTGCTCGGCCAGGGCCACCTGGGGATCCAAGCCATGCCGGGCGGGATCCAGCTCCAGTCGCTCTAGGTATACCCGCAGAGTGGCCCCTTGGGTGCCCGTTCCCGAGAGACGGTAAATAACACGGGATCCATCTTCAAAGCCGATGCGGATCCCTTGGTTACGGGTGGTGCTGCCGTCCACGGGATCGGTATAGCTGAAGTTGTCGGCATAGGTCACCCTGTGGGATCCCAAACGCTGGCCCACCCACCCGGGCAGGGAGCGCTGCAGGTTTTCCATAAGGGCCTCGGCCACTTCCACCGGCAGGCCCTCGTAGTCGTGGCGGGAGTAGACGTTGCGTCCGTAGATGTGCCAATGTTCCTCCACGATCTGCCGCACCGGCTGCCGTCGGACGGCCAGAATGTTCAGCCAAAACAGGACGGCCCAGAGCCCATCTTTTTCGCGGATGTGGTGGGATCCGGTGCCGAAGCTCTCTTCCCCGCAGAGGGTCACTTTGCCGGCATCCAATAGGTTGCCGAAGAATTTCCAGCCGGTGGGGGTTTCGTAGCAAGGGATCCCCAACTTGGCTGCCACCCGATCCGCCGCTTGGCTGGTGGGCATGGAGCGGGCAATTCCCACCAAGCCCTCCCGGTAGCCGGGCACCAGGTGGGCATTGGCTGCCAGCACGGCCAAGCTGTCGCTGGGGGTGACGTAGAATTGGCGGCCCAGGATGAGGTTGCGATCCCCATCCCCATCGGAGGCCGCCCCGAAGTCCGGCCCGTCTTCCCGAAACAGCAGCTCCAGCAATGAGCGGGCATGCACCGGGTTGGGATCCGGGTGTCCGCCGCCAAAATCCGGCAGGGGCTGCCCGTTGAGCACGCTGCCCTCTGGCGCTCCCAAGGATCCCTGCAAAATGGCGCGAGCATAGGGGCCGGTGACGGCGTGCATGGCGTCGAAGGCGATACGGATCCCAGAGGCCAGGTAGTCGCGGATGGCGTCGAAATCGAACAGGCGCTGCATCAGGCCCAAGTAATCGGCCACCGGGTCGATGACGGACACCGTCAGGGATCCCAGCCGTTGCTCGCCCAAGCACTCCAGATCGACATCGGCAGCTTCCAGGATGCGGTACTCCCGGATCTGCTGGGTACGAGCGTAAATGGCCTCGGTCAGCTTCTCCGGGGCAGGGCCGCCGTTGCCGATGTTGTACTTGATGCCGAAGTCCCCTTCTGGGCCGCCGGGGTTGTGGCTGGCCGAGAGAATGATCCCCCCATAGGCCCCGTATTTGCGGATGAGACAGGAGACCGCCGGCGTGGAGAGGATCCCTCCCTGCCCCACCAGTACCCGCCCCATGCCGTTGGCCGCCGCCATCTTGAGCAGAACCTGAATGGCCTCCCGGTTGTGGTAGCGGCCATCTCCTCCCACCACCAGAGTTTGGCCGGCGGATCCCTCGAGGACATCAAAAATGGATTGGAGGAAGTTTTCCAGGTAATGGGGCTGCTGAAACACGGGCACCGGCTTGCGCAGCCCAGAAGTGCCGGGTTTTTGGCCAGGGAAGGGAGTTGTGGGAACGATGCGCAGGCTCATAGGCTGCCGGAAATGCTGCTTGCCCTTCTACTATCTCATCTATCTCCCCCTTGGGCGGGGTTCGGGCGCAGAGTCCTTTCCCCTCCTCCACTTGATGGATGGGATCGAGCTCAGTTTTCAATCGCCTGGCTTAACCACCCACTCCACCGGCGTTTTGCCGGGATCGGGCAACTTCAGCGAGAACAGCCCCGCCGCCAAGATCAACAGGGTAGAAAACCAAAGGCAGCCCACCAAGCCATAAAGCTGGAAGAGGATCCCGGAGGTCACCGTCCCCAGCAGGCGCCCACCGGAATTGGCCATGTAGTAAAAGCCCACGTTGAGGGCGACATCGTCATCTTCTGTATAGGCCAACACCAGGTAGGAGTGCACCGCCGAGTTGAAGGCGAAGACGATCCCAAAGAGGATGAGGCCGCCGGTCACCACCCATTCCGGCGGCAGGCCGGCCATAAAGGCGGTGGCAATGAGTGCCGGCACTGCCGTCAAGGTCAACGTCCAGATCTGAATGGTGCGGGCCTTGGGCGCGCGGCCCGGGCGCCCTCCCCCCAACAGTTGCGGCGCTACAAACTGAATAAAGCCATAGCCGATAACCCAGATGGCCATGTAGCTGCCCACCTGCATAAACGTCCAGCCCAGCTCGTCGTAGAGGAACACCGGCAGGGCCACCACAAACCACACATCCCGCGACCCAAACAGGAAAAAGCGGGCCGCCGAGAGAAGGTTGATCTCTTTGCTCTTGGAAAAGAGGCGCTTGAAGGGGATCTTGGCCTTGACCTTGCCCATATCCGCCGGCAGTAGCACCCCCGAAGAGAAGATCAAAGCCAGCGCCCCCGCCTGCACGAAGTTGGCCATGCGGAAGCCCATGGGATCCCCGTAGATCTCGGTGAAGATCTGCAGCAGGGCCGCCCCCACAAAGAACCCCACCCCCTTGAGGGCGTTCTTGGATCCCGTCAGCATGGCCACCCAGCGGAACAGGCGGGACTCGGCCTCCTTGGGCACCACCAGGCGGATGGCGCTTTTGGAACTCATCTTGGTGAGATCCTTGGCGATCCCGGCCAGAGCCTGGGCCGTCATTACGTAGGCCACCTGGCCCCAGATCGGCCACTGCAGGTTGATCACCCCCAGCATCACCAGGCCGAAGATCTGAATGGCAATGCCCCCGTACAGGGTGAGCCGCAGGCCAAACAGGGATCCAATCCAGCCGCCCAGAAAGTTGGTGATCACCCCGAAGATCTCGTAGAAGAGAAACAGCATGGCAATCTGAATCGGGGTGAAGCCCAACTTGTGGAAGTGCAGCAGCACCAACATGCGGATGGCGCCGTCGGTGACGGTAAAGCCCCAGTAGGCGGCGGTTACCAGGGCATAGTTGCGCACGGCGGCAGCTTGGGCGCTCGAGACAGAAGTCATGGGCAGGCCTCCAAGGGAGATGTTTTTATAAACTGAGAGCCACTTTGCGGGCCAATTCCGCCATGCGGTTGGCGTAGCCCCATTCGTTGTCGTACCAGGCCAGGATCTTCACCTGGGTGCCGTCCACCACCATGGTCGAGGGGGCATCCACAATGCTGGAGCGGGGATCCCCCTTGAAATCCACCGAGACGAGGGGCAGCTCCTCATAGCCGAGGATGCCCTTGAGTTCCCCCTCGGCTGCAGTCTTCAAGAGGTGATTGACTTCTTCCACGCTGGTGGGCCGCCTCACCTCGAACACCGCGTCGGTCAAAGAGGCATTCAGCAGGGGCACGCGCACTGCAAGGCCGTTGAGCTTGCCGTTGAGCTCAGGGTAGATGAGGCCGATGGCCTTAGCCGAGCCGGTGGTGGTGGGCACCAAAGACAGCAGAGCCGAGCGCGCCCGCCGCAAATCCTTGTGCGGGGCATCCACCATACTTTGGGTGTTGGTGACGTCGTGGACGGTGGTGATCACCCCGTGTAGGATGCCGATCCCCTCGTGGATGACCTTCACCAAGGGGGCCAGGCAGTTGGTGGTGCAGGAGGCGGCTGTGAGCAAATGGTGGCGGCCCGGATCGTAGAGGTGGTCGTTGATGCCCATGACGATGTTGAGGGCCGCCTCATCCTGGACGGGGGCAGCCACAATGACCTTGCGCACCCCCGCTTTGAAGTAGGCGTCCAGTTCTGCCGCCTTGACAAATTTGCCTGAGCACTCCAGCACCAGGTCGATCCCCAAATCGGCCCAGGGGACTTCGCCAGGAGATTTGTACTCGCTGAAGGTGAGGGCTTTGTCTTGGATGCGCAGCCCTTGGCCGGATGCCTCGATGTCGATGTTCCAGCGGCCCTGCACCGAGTCGAACTTGAGCAGGTGAGCTGCGGTGGCAGGCCCGCCTTTGATCTCGTTGATGTGGGCAAATTCCAGCTCCGGCCAGCCCCAAGCCGCCCGCAACACCAACCGTCCGATGCGGCCAAAACCGTTGATGCCCACCCGCACTGCCATGTTGATTGATCCCAAAATCGTTCAGTAGGGATCCCGCCTTTTCAAATGAAGATCCCGTCTCGACATTACCAGAACGCCCCACTCATTTCAAGACAAGTTGATGGAACCCACAAGGGATCCGCTGGGGTGGTGGGCATCGACAACAGGGTTCCTCCCCCAGCCGTT
Source organism: Synechococcus sp. H55.2 (assembly GCF_047462495.1). NCBI lineage: Bacteria > Bacillati > Cyanobacteriota > Cyanophyceae > Synechococcales > Synechococcaceae > Synechococcus > Synechococcus sp. H55.2. The sequence goes on from NZ_JANSJH010000008.1 coordinate 50,026, forward strand.
TTACATCAAATAAACGGTTGCGCCCAACCCGGCAAGCGGTGACCTAAGCTGGGAAAAGTCGTGCGTTTCTGGATGTGCCCTCGCCGCCTCAGCCTTCTGTGCCGGATGACTTTCC